>CAYRKA010000039.1:0-12818 GCA_964424785.1 uncultured Lachnospiraceae bacterium
ATGAGCAAGTAGGGCGATAGCCCGGATTGCGAATACGGGGAGGATTGCGAGAGTGCGAAGCACGGAGCAATCCGTAGGCTTTCAGGTTTATACTGGTTCCCTTTTCCGCTCCTCGCGGGCCAGCTGCTTCTCCCATGTCTTTTCCGTCTGCCCACGCAGGAAATCCCGCATGGGCTCCAGGCTCTGGGAGGTATCCCATGCTTCCAGTGCCCCATAGTATACTTTGCGGTCCTCCTCATGGATGATGACAGGCGGATGGCCATGGCACACCAGAAAATAGTTCATCGCCATGCGTCCGACCCTGCCGTTCCCATCAGCAAAAGGGTGGATGTTTTCAAACTTCACATGGAAATAAGCAGCGGCGGTCAGGATACCGCTCCCCGGGATATCCTCCAGCTCAGCCAGCAGCTCAGACAGTTCTTCGGTGACCTCGTCCGGGGATGCGCCGACTTCATTCCTGCCGGTAACATAATCGTGGCGCTTGAATTCGCCGGGACGTTCCCCCAGCTGCCAACGCCGGGTGTCATAGGTATTCTGGGTCAGCAGACGGTGGAGCTCCTTCAGGAAAACCACGTCCAGGGGGCGCTGCTCACGGAAGGCTGCCAGGAAAAATTCATTGGCTTCTTTCGCATTGCGGATCTCAAAGAGTGTCCGCAGGTCTCCGGTATAGGAGGTTACGCCATCATGCTCAAAAATCTCCCGGGTATCATTGTAGGTGATCTTCTCATTTTCTATCTTCCCGGAATGGTAGGCGAAAGCAATACTGTGGCTGTTCAACGCCTCTGCCAATTCTGCATCCGTCCGGATATTCTTCTTCTGCCAGAAATCTACTGTTTTCTCATATGCCGTCATGGATTCCCTCACTTTCTGCCCGCACCTCTCCCGTATCACCTGCGCGATCTCCCGCGCGTGCTGCCGGATAAAGAAATGGTCATGGCCGAGCGGGATATACTCGATCCCTTTCCCCGCAAAGCGGCTCCAGCTCTCAATCTGTGCGGCAGACGGGTCGTCCGGCGAGTAAAATACAGTGGTATCCGCAGGCAGCAGCCTCCGCTCCTCCATGCGGTACCCCGCGAGCAGCCGGTAATCTTCGCGGATCGGCCTGAAATACAGCTTGTAGAAGAAACGGTTCTTCAAAAGCTGCCGATCCTTCTCCCCAAAGCCGCCGAACGCGATCAGCTCATCCATGAATGCGCCGTCGTCCAGCGCCCCGTATTTCCTGCTGTCCCACTCGACATCGGGTGCTTCATGGGACGCGAGGAAGATGTGCCCCGGCGTCTCCTCGAGCCGCCGCGTGGCCACCTCGTACGCCGCCACGCTCCCCATGCTGTACCCGAATACGGCAAACGGCGCATCCGTGCGCCGCTTCTCCCTGATCCGGCCCGCGATGTCATCGGCCAGTTCCCCGAAATCCCTGTAAAACGGTTCTGCCTTGCGTCTGCCGTGTCCGGCATACTCCAGGGCAATCACTTCAAAGCCATCCTCCAGGAGCTCCGCCAGCTCCCGGAAGACATCTGCCGTCCCGCCCGCGTACGGGATGCAGAAAAGCTGCATTCTCCTATCCATTGTTCTCCTCTTTCTTCGGAATCGTGATCATCCGGACGAATCGGTCAAAGGGCTTCAGCGACAGCACCCAGGTCAGCAGGAAGCCGAACAGCACAAATACAACCAGGTAGTACCGCCCTGCAAGCTGCTTTGCCAAATGCTCCGCCCCGAGCGCGTCATAGAAGATCTCGATGCAGACATAATGCAGCGCGTAAATCGTCATCGTGCGCCCGCCGATGTAGGTGAACGGCAGCTTCACGGACGGCGCCAGCGCGAAGACCGAGAAAGTCAGCAGGAGCGCAACGGCATACTGCAAGAGCCGCAGCAGCCCGCCCCACTCACTCAAATACGAAAGCTTGCTGTAGCCGAGCCTGGCCTTCAGCAGCACGTCCGTCCAGTCGAGCACCTGCGCATAGCGCAGCGAGAAAAGCAGGAACGCCGCCACAATCACGATAGCCGCAATCTGCACCCATCTTTTCTTCACGAAGGCAGCCACCCTCGACGGGCTCAGATAGAACCCGATCACAAAGAACGGGAAAAATGCAAACGCACGCGACAGCACAAGGAAGCTGTTCAGATCCTTCGCGTAGCCTGCGATGCAGCCGATCGCCACGGAAAAAACGACCACATATCTGCGGCTGAAACGCTGCAGGAACATCATGGCCAGGTAATAGTAGGCCATCGCCAGCGCGTACCACGCCGTCCCGAGCTCCCGCGAAAACGACAGGTTCCGCGTGCCATAGATCGCGAGCTCGATGAAATAACCGCCGCACTTGATCAGGAAGTACAGGATCAGGAAAGTAAACACCCTGTCATACCGCTTCTCCCTGACCGCACGTTTGGAAAATATTCCCGACACCAGTACAAAGGCCGGCATATGGAACAGGTAAATAAAGTAAGAGAGGCCGTTGGCAAGTGTGGAGGTCTCCGTATACCACCTGAGGATGTGTCCCGTCACCACGCACAGGATCAGGATCACGCGCACATTGTCCCATTTTGCCACCCGCTCCGGCTTTGCCGGCCTCTCCGGCCGTCCCGCCGCATCTGTCCTTTTCGCTGTGTCCAGCTTGCCCGGCCGTCCTGAAATCGCTGTTATCAACTGCTCACCTGCTTTCCGTCAATCCAGCCTTGTATTGTAGCTGTCGTTGTCCTTGCATACCCCCATCGTACCGGTCGCGGTATCATTGTAGAAGGTCGTCTTGTCCACCACAGTGTGGTTCTCCGTGTCGTACACGAGGACGTTCAGCCCACGCCTGGAATAGTTCTGCGTCTCATAATTGACGCGCATCTTAGCCTTTGTGTCAGTATCAAAATTTGTGAAGAGCCGGAAGCCGTAGGTGTCGCTGAACCGATCCGCATACTCGAAGGCTTCCTCCCCGACCTGCTCATAGACGCACTCGCCGCCCCTGAACCACGCGACATAGCGGATGCCCCTCGTCTGCGTCAGGTCAATGGACGAGCCTGCGTCCAGGAATGCCTGCGCGAGCTCAGCAGTCGCAAAGGTCGTCGGCCCCGCCGTGAGCTGGACGACTGTCTCATACCGGTCGTTGTCAATATAGCTGAAATACTCCGCCGGATCCGTGGCGAGCTGAACCTTGCTGTCCTCCAGGCGCTCGCAGTAGCGCTCATAGCCCATATCGTCGTAGCCCTCCACCTCGCGGAAATCGGTCAGGTCGTAATGCTCCTTCATATACGCGCCGAGCCACGTCGACAGCTTCTTCGCGCCGACGATATTCAGATGATCCTCGTCACGGAAGTCCACCGTGAGGTCAAGCCCAAGCAGGCTGATCATCTGCTGTGAGGAAAAATCAATGAAATCGAGCCCATGCTCCTCGGCATACGCCGCCATCTGCTCGTGCTTCGTGAGGCTCCAGCTCGATTTCGGCGTCTTGATCAGCAGCAGCTCGAGCCCTTCCGCGTCACAATACTCCACGATCTTCTCAAACCATTCGAGCTGATCCGCGCGCATCGTGAGCTCCGGTTCATATGCGTCATTGTCATACGCAACCGCGTCGATGTCCTGCGCCTCGCTCAATGCATACGCATAGTTTCCGCGGAACACCGGATGGTCCTGAGAGTCCATCGTGAAGTCATCCTCCGTCAGCCCCGTCCATCGGTTGTGGTATTTGATGATCGGGAAAATGTAGCTGATCAGCGGATCCGCGTCCTCAGACGTCGTACAGTGCCGGTAAACCGCCTGCAATTTATTCCAGGACATCCGCATATTGTCATAGGCCTGCCTGTAGCGCGCCTCATCCGAAGACTCATACAGCATACTAATATCCATGAGCACGAGCCTGATATCCTGCGTCTTGCGCACCTCCTGCAGCCAGGTATAGCTGGCCTCCATCGGCTGCAGCGCCGAGCCGAGGCTGTATGACGAGATCCCGTACTGCCCGTACAGCTCCATGCCAGAGATCCCGTAGACCACCTGGCTCGAACCGATCGCGCAGACTTCGACGGAATCTTTGTCCAGCTCATAGAATTCGACTGGCACTACACTCTCGTAGCAGGGATATTTCCATTTCAGCTTCAATACGTCCGTCAGATATAACACTATGGCCAGCAGGAGCAGCAGCAGCACCGCCACCCTGGCCGCAATACCCAGTCGTTTCTTCATATCGACCCTCCGTCCGTCAAAATGCCATATAAGCAAAGGATGCCGCATTGAACCCCGGCCCGTAGATGCCAAACACCAGCACCGCCAGGACAGCCAGCAGCCAGATGGCGTAGCGGAACACAATCCCCTGCTTCGCGATCCATTCACGCACCGGCCCGTAGCGCAGCTCGTAGAAGCTCACAGCACCGAACAGCGCGATAAAGAACAGAGACACCAGCATATCCTGCTCCGTGAAGCCGAACCGGTAAAGCGTACCGTCGAACAGCACCCACGGATTATAGTCCGTGAACATACTCCTGATCACGAACTTCGTCTTCCACAGCCCGTCCGGCCTCGTCAGCAGGCGGCCAAACAGGAAGATGCACGTCGTGCGCGCCATCTGGAACAGCTTCCACGAGTCGGACTCCGTGTTGACTCCTGCCTTCATGGCAAGCTGATGCAGGTCGTCCCCGAAGCAGACCGACATGAGGATCAGGAACGCATAGTAAATGCCCCAGGCCAGGTACGTCCTGCCCGTCCCGTGCCACAAACCGGTCAGCACCCAGGTCACCGACACCGGGATCGCGGTCACGAGCACCCTCGCGAGCCTGTCGGGCATCCGGTTCTTCGTCGATTTGCTGATCTTTTTCACCAGACCCGAGGATGACAGCGGCAGGTACACATACTCCCGGAACCAGCCTCCCATCGAGATATGCCATCTCCTCCAGAATTCCGTAACAGACCTTGAGGAGAACGGATGGTCAAAGTTCAGGTCAAGCTCCACGCCGAAAATCTGCGACACGCCGCGCGCGATGTCCATGCAGCCGGAGAAATCGGCGTAGATATAGACGACGTCGAGCAGCGCCGCCACCCAGAACGCAAAGCCGCCCACCTCGGCGTATCTGGCATACGCGCCTGTGATATACGTGTCGAGGCGGTTCGCGAGGACGAGCTTCTTGATGAAGCCCCACACCATGAGCTGTGCGCCCTTCGCGACGCGCGTATAGTCAAAGCGCAGCTCCGCCTTCAGGCGCTCGCCCAGGCGGCTGTACCGCTCGATCGGGCCTTGCAGGATGTGCGGGAAATAGCTGACGTACAGCAGGAAACGCGCATAATTCTTCTCATAGCCGATGCGCTTCCAATAGACGTCGAGCAGGTAGCTCAGCGATGTAAACGTGTAGTACGAAATGCCGAGCGGGACGATGATCATCTCCGCCGTGAAGCCGCCCTCGCCGTTCAGATGCATCAGGAGCTGGTTCACCGGTCCGACAAAGAATTTCATGAATTTGCAGGCGCACATGATCCCGATGTTCAGGACGAGCAGCAGGATCAGTATTCTGCGGCAGCGCGCCCTGGCCTGCTCCTTGAGCGCCCGCTTCGCCTTGCGGTCGAGCCCCGGCGCACTGCACTCCTGCTCCTGCGCCGCGTAGATCTCCCCCATCTTCCGCCCCGCGAGGTATACGGAGAAAGAAGTCACAAAAAGAAATGGAAGGTACTCGATACCCGCGATCGCATAGAATACGATGCTGGCGCCAAGAAGCACGATCCATCTGTATTTCACAGGGCATATATAGAACACTGCCACTGTTATGATCAGAAATACGAGAAAATGAAACTGTACAAAAGTCATCCTGTTCCTCCGCAGGGAAATGCCGCAAAGTACCGGTACCGACGATATCCGACCGAACCAGGTACCCTGCGGCAGCCCTCATTTGCTAGTCCATTAATTCCCGGACCATGTTCCACATGGCTTCCACCGTATCAAAATTCTCCGGAACAATGTACTCCATGTCGATCTCGATGTCAAAGGTCTCCTCGAGCTCCGCCAGGATCGACGTCATATCGATCGAATCGATGATCTTGTTCGTGACAAGCCCTGTCTCATGCTCATAATCAATCCTGGGGTTCACGCGCTTCAGCGCTTCAATCAGTTCATTCATGGTGTTCTTCCTTTCCTAATTGTGTATACAGCACCTTCCCGGCTTCATTCTTCGGGATCCCATCGACGACATTCACGCGGACCGCGCTCGCGTTGATGTGGATACGGTCGAGCAGGAACGCCTCGACCTCGTCTCTGCGCGCTGCGTTTGTGATGTAAACCTGCATCAGCTCATCCGTGCCGGTCGTCGCGCAGTCGATTCCCTCGAACGCATCCTTGACCATCCGGTCGACCTCGTCGAGATTGACCCGGTTGCCGAACAGCTTCAGGAAACGCTTCTTGCGGCCTACGATGTAATAGTAGCCGTCCGCGTCGCGCTTCGCCATGTCGCCGGTCTCGAGCCTGCCGTGGCGCTCATCGCCAAGGCTCAGGTCCGCGCCCTGCTGCGCATATCCGAGTGTGACATTGTCGCCTTCATAGACGAGCTCCCCGGTCACCTCGGGCTCCTCGATCTCTTTGCCGTCGACGCCGATCAGGGACAGGCGCCCGCCCGGGATCGCGATCCCCATGCTCCCATACTTCTCAAGCGACTTCTCGGGCGGGAGCCATGCCATACGCGCCGTGGCCTCCGTCTGGCCGTACATGACGATGAAACGCTTGCCATGCTCCTGCGCATACAGCGCGAACTCTCGGTGCAGCTCCGGCGACAGCTTGCCTCCCGCCTGCGTCATCGTGCGCAGATCTGGCAGGTCCAGGCGGAAAAAGAACCGCACGCGCTTCAACATCTCGTATGTGTACGGCACGCCTCCGAACGAGGTCGCGCCATTCGCCCTCATGAAGTCCCAGAACTCCCTGGAGACGACGGAATGTGTCGTCATCAGGATCTGCGCCCCGACGAGCAGATGGCTGTTGATAATCGACAGCCCATACGTATAGTTCATCGGGAGCGTCGTGACCGGGCGCTCTGTCTCGTCAAGCTCCAGATACTCTGCAATCGCCTCCGCGTTCGACTGGATATTGCGGTAGCTCTGGCGCACCAGCTTCGGGCTGCCGGTCGAGCCGGACGTCGCGAGCAGCAGGCCAAGCCCCTCATACAGCGGCCAGCTCTTCTCAAAGCCTGTCCGCAGCAGGACGTAATCATGCATCTCCAGCATATGCTCCATGGCCGGATAACGCTCCGCCAGATCCTGCGGCACATACAGGTATGCCGGGCTGTAGATCTCCATCAGCGTCTGCGCCAGATCCTCGTTGATCCCTGCATCCAGCAGCAGCGGCACAGCCCCCGCGTTCAGGAAGCCGAGATATCCGCAGACGGAACCGACGACATTGCGGCAAAAGGAAAACACAAGGGAACGCGGCGCCACATACGACGCAATCTCCCCGGCCTCCTGTGCCAGCCGGGCATAAGTAAGGGACAGTCCGTCCTCCTGCAGGAGGGCTGTCCTGTCTCCGTATTTGTCCAACTCATCAAAATAGCTCATAAGAATAGCTCCTTTTAATATATCTCATCTTAAGAATATTAAGAAAATTTTAACGCCTGAACCCAAAACTGTCAAGCACGTGCGGAAAATCCGGGGCGGGAAATTTTTGCGGGCAAATCTTCTGCATGAAATGACAGAAGATAACAGGCCGGGCAAGTGGGCGGGGAGCAGGCCATTTACAGGTCTTGCCACCTGCTTTTATTTCTGCTATACTGCTTGTGACACAGGGACAGGATCCCTGCGCCACAAAATGGCCGGGAGATATGCTATTATGAAGCTGCAGTTACAGAAAAAGCTGGGGAACCTGACGACCTTTTATTATCTGATGAGGCTGGACAGGAGTTTCTCAGATCCCAAAAAAATAAAAAGGACGCAGGACCGCAATGTCCACAGAATGATGAAACACGCGTATGATATCCCGTTCTACCGCAGGCGCTTCGACGAGAACCATCTGACGCCGGACGACTTCCATTCGAGCGAGGATCTGGTGAAGTTCCCGGTGCTGACGAAGGCCGAGCTGCGCGCGTGGATGAAGGAGATGTACGACACGCACCCGGACACGCGGGATTCGTGGGACGCGACGAGCACGAGCGGCTCGACGGGTGTCCCCCTGAAGCTCTACCAGTCGCAGCGGGAGCATGCCTGCGCGAACGCGAGCTGGATCCGCACGCTGATGACCTTTGGCTACAATCCTTTCTTCGGGAAGATGGTCTCGTTCGAGTCGAGCTACCGTTCCGAGAAGAAGCAGCGCGACTCCTTTTTGCAGCGGTTCGGCATCCTGCAGAGGAGGATCCTCCCGGAGAAGCGCTGTGCCGGAGACGGCATGAGGGATGTGATCCGTGAGCTCAACGAATACCGGCCTGACCTGATCTGCCTGCGCAAGAACTGCATTGTGCGCATCGCGCTGTATGCGCAGCAGCATGGCATCGAGCTGTACCATCCGAAATGGTATATCCCGGTCAGTGAGATGGTCGACGAGATCACGCGCCAGACGCTCGAGAAGAGCTTCGGCCCCGGCCTGGTCGACTGCTACGGCTGCGATGAGACCGGCAGCTGCCTCGTCAAGCGGCCCGGCAATGATTATTATGACGGCTGTAATGACACGCATGTGGTCAATATCTACGACGAACAGGGACGCCTCGCGGACGACGGGCGCGTGATCCTGACGACGCTGTACAAGCTCGACTTTCCTATTATTAATTACGATATCGGAGACCTGGCTTCCTCGTACACGAAGGACGGCGTCCGCTATGTCACGAAGATTCACGGGCGCCTCAACGACATGGTGAAGCACGAGGACGGCGAGGATACGTCGGTGCTCGAGCTGCGCAAGATCCCGAACGGCATCACGGGCGTCGCCCAGTTCCGCTATGTGCAGGAATCGTACCATGACCTGCGCGTTGAGCTCGTGCGCGACCCGCAGGACACGACGTACTCCGAGGAGCAGATCACGCAGTTCTTCCTTGACAGGCTGCACGCACTCTATGGCGACGAGTTCCGGATCCGGATCGAATGGCTCGAGGTGATCCCGCCGGATCCGAACGGGAAGCTGCGGTGCTTCGTGTGTAATGTGAAAGGATGATGGGGTTATCGATGGGGCAGACTGAAAAGCAATCGGGCAATTCTTTAAATCGTCTTGCATTCAAGGCCGGGATTTTTTATGTCGCATCCCAGCTTTTTGTGCGCGGGATCACTTTTCTGATGACGCCGGTCTTCACGCGGCTGCTGACGAAGGCGCAGTATAACCAGTACAAGCTCTTTGAGTCGTGGCTGCTGATCTTCGTGCCGCTGATGTCCCTGTGCCTGTGGCGCAGCGTCGAGCGCGCCAAATATGACGTCGGGGAGAAGTTCAACGAGTATGTCTCGAGCGTACATACCTTGTCCTGGCTCTCAATCACGGTATTTTTCGTGTTCGCCCTGGTCTTCCGGGAGCCGCTTAAGAGCTTCTGCGCCGTGACAAACCTGCATCTGACCGATTTCATGCTCGTTGTGGCCTTTCTCTACACATATGCGCACACGAGCATCTACTATTTCCAGAGACGTGAAAAGCAGATGATGCGCTACAAGGCGAGCACAGCTTTCACTGCGGCGACGGTCGTCCCGGCCACGCTGCTGTCCGTCCTGCTCGTTGTGGTCGGGCGGCACACAGGTCACAGCGACCAGCTCGTGGAGCTGCGGATCGGCGGCTACTATATTCCGATGATCCTCGGCGGTTTCTTCGTCGCAGTCCTCATGATGGTGCAGGGCGGGAAGCTGGCAAGCCTCTCCTACTGGAAATACGCGCTCCGCTTCAGCCTGCCGCTGATCCCGGAGGTGCTCTCCATCCAGATCATGAACCAGGCCGACAAGCTGATGGTCAACTCGATGACCGGCGAAGAGAACGGCGCCATCGTCGCACTCGCAACCACTGTCTCGTACATCATCTGGATCCTCGAGGATTCCGTCTGGAACGCCTGGCTGCCGTGGATGTACGAGAAGATCTCGCGCGGGGAGAGCGGGGATATCCGCCAGAACTGGAGCACGCTGATGCACGTCTTCGGTCTGATTTCATTCGGGATCGTGCTCTTCGCCCCTGAGATCATCCTGATCCTCGGCTCAAGGAAATATTACGACGCGATCTACCTCGCGGCTCCGATGCTGACCGGGACGCTGTTCCGCTTTTACAGCTTCAGCTACACGGCTATCCAGAACTTCCACAAGAAGACCGGGTTCGTCGCGGCATCGACGGTTTCCGTGATGCTCCTGAACGTCGTCCTGAACTACATTTTCATCCGCCTGTTCGGCTACCGCGCAGCTGCCTACACGACAGCTTTTTCCTACCTCGTGCTGATGGTCATGCAGGCGACCATGGAGAAGCGCATCACCGGCGAGCAGCTCATCCCGCTCGGACAGACGCTGCGCATCTCCTGCCTCTGGTTCCTCCTGTGCATGGCTGTCATGCCGCTATACGGCCTGCCGTCGCTGGTGCGCTACGCGATCGCGCTGGTGCTGGTTCCTGTTGCGCTGAAATTTTATCTGCCGCAGGCCATGAAGGTGCTGAAAATGCTGTGAACCCGCCGGTCATCCCGGCTTGACACGCTGAAGGCTGCTATCCCACCGTTATCCTGATTTTCGCAAGCGCTTCGTTCAGCTTTTCGACCGCTTTCTCCAGTGTCTCTCCCTTCGTGATCACGTGGCCGATGCGGTGGGGGCCGACGTGGAATTTCTTCACCTCGTCGCCAACCTTGTAGTCGAACTGGATCTCGCAGATATCGGGATCCGGGGCATTATGGTTCTCAATCGAGCGGATGATGCCGTCGCGGTCGCTGCGCAGCAGCATACTGGCATTCGGGACGGCCTGCGTCTGCGGGAAATCGACATCCTCGCCCAGTGCGGCAAGGATCAGCTTCTCATAGTAATCATAGCCATAGTAGATCGAGACGAGCTCCGCGAGGCAGGTCGCGCCGGAGCGGCCTCCAAGCTCGAGGACATAGGTCTTCCCGCCGCGCAGGATGAAATCCGCGTTGATCGCGCAGTTGTCGAGCCCCATCGCGGCGATCGCGCGCTCGAGCTGCAGCTTCGCATCCGCGGCAGCCGCCTCATCCAGCCGGTACGGTGCGAAATGGCCGACCGGGACGCCGGTGTCGCCGTGGAAGACGTAGTCGCCGTGCGGCAGGATGAATTTGACTTCGCCTTTGCAGACAAACGCCTGAGCGCCGAACTCCTCACCCTCGATAAATTCCTCTATGATAAAATGGCCACTGCGCGTGCTTGCCTTCACGATATCACGGGCTGCCTCAAACTCATCCCGTGCATTGACCCGGACGATGCCGCGGCTGCCTGAGGTATCGACCGCCTTGAAGATCAGCGGGAAGTCCAGGCCTCTGATACGCTCGTCCAGATCCTCGTCAAATGACACCTCGCGGAAACGGGCGGTGCGCACACCGTACTCTTCATAGCGCTTTTTCATCAGGATCTTGTTGGAGGAGATCTTCGCCGCCTCGAAGCTGAGCCCCGGGAGGCCGAGCTCATCGCAGACCTTGCCGATCGTGATGACTGCGACATCCGTCCCGGCTGTCACGATCCCGTCGATCTGCTCCTGCTTCGCCACTTCAAGGACCTTCTCATAGTCAACTGTATTCTCGTAGACGACCTTGTCCGCGAGCGCGAAGCCCGGATAATTGCCCGGGATGCTGACCGCGATCGTGTAGATCCCCATCTCCTTCGCCTTTTTGATCAGGGGCACCTGATAGATGCCCGCGCCCATTATCATTAATTTCTTCATACCTGTCTCCCATCTGCGGCCTGCACCGCTCCATCCTGCACACAGCTTCCCGTGTCTGCGGACTGCGCCGTCCCATCCTGCACACGGCTTCCCGCGTCTGCAGCCTGTTCCACCCCGCCATGTACACAGCGTACCACGTACTGCGGGTTGCGGCTCATCCCGAGGAAGATGCGGCCGACGTACTCTCCTATGATTCCCATGAACATCAGGTTCAGCCCTGAGAAGAAGCAGATCGTCGCCATCATGGACGGCCATCCGATATAGGTCGCGGGCCGGACGAGCTTCAGGATCACGACGCCCACTGCGGCGAGGATGCCGAGCGCGGAAAAGAAGAAGCCGGTATACATCGCGAGCTGCAGCGGCACGATCGAGAAGCCGATGATATTCGACCAGAGCTTCAGCAGTTTTTTGAGCGTATAGTTCGACGTCCCAACCTCGCGCTCAAAATGCCGGATCGGAACGGAGCTGATATTGCGCGTCGTCCGCAGGAACAGACCCTGCAGGTGTGTGTAGGCGCTCTTGTACTCGACCGCATAGTCGCGCACAAAGCGCCGGATGACCCAGAAGCTCGAGGTCTTCAGATCCTTCGGCTTCTTCAGCAGGATGCGCACGGTCATATAGTTGACATAGCTGCCGAAATTGCGGAATTTGCTGTGCTTTTTCTGCGGATAGTAGCCGTAGACGATGTCGTAGCCCTTCGCGAACTCCTCCAGCAGCGCCGGGAGCTGTGACGGATGCGTCTGCATATCGTCGTCCATCGCGATGAACGCGTCCCCCGTTCCGTAGTTGAGCCCGGCCATGACCGCGTTGTGCTGCCCGGCGTTGCGCGCGAGCTCCACCACCTTCACGCAGGTGTAATCGTGCACGAGCCCCATCAGGGCCGCCATCGTCGCGCCGTCGTCCGGCGAGCAGTCGTCGACAAGCACGAATTCGTAGTCCGTAATCTTCAGTTTATCAAACTCCTGCATCGTCAGCTCGACGACCTTGCGGATCGTCTGCGAAGATTTATAGCAGGGAATCACAATCGAATATCGCATCTCTTCCTCTTTC
>CAYRKA010000039.1:12918-19095 GCA_964424785.1 uncultured Lachnospiraceae bacterium
CGCCAGGAACAGCGCGAATGCCGCCGCCATGGTCACCAGCGCCGCATAGACCCCCGGAATCTCAAATTCCAGGCGGATCTCATGGCTGCCCGATGCCAACGGCAGGCCCATATACATATAGTTGGTGCGCAGCAGCTCTGTCTCCTGCCCATCCACGTAGGCCGTCCAGCCCTTCTGGTACGGGATGCTGAATACAAGCAGCTTCTCCTGGTCCAGGTCAACCGTCCCATTGATCTCGTTCGTGCCGATCTCCACGTTCTCCAGGATATTCTCCGTCAGTCCGGCCGAGTATTGCTCCAGGTGATCCATCGGCTGGCTGTAGATCGCCAGCTCGTCAAAATGGATTGTCCCTGCGCCCTTGATCTTTATCTTACAGGCGGTGAGCGCATCCTCATGGTAGCCCATATTGATCACGAAATCAGACTGTCCGCTGCCATAGCGGTAGTCCTCCTCTGACAGCGTATACTGCGTGCTGCTCCCGCCTGAATTCACGGTGATGGTCACGGATTCGCCGGTGGCGTCCGTCAGGTAAGCGTTCCTCAGGACGAGGTACGTCTCGGCGTTCGGCTCACCCTCAAATTGATATTTCAGGGAATGGTTCACATAGTCCGGATCCGCCGTGATCGCATTGTCCGTAAGCTCCACACGGCTGAGGTCGTATGCGCTGATCTCAAGCTGCCTCCCGGTGATGCACACACCTGCGTCAGCTTCCGGCTCCACCACCCCGCTGCCCTCCAGATCCTCCTCCGACAGCACCGCGGCCTGCATCATGACCTCCGGGCGCTGCTCGACGCTGTAGGCCTCGAGCTCCTCCTCTGAGATCGCACTGCCGTATGTGTAGCCAATCGGCATCGCGTAATCCGACTTCTTCACAGTCGACTTGCGCCCGTTCACCACTGTGCGGAACAGGCTCGTATAGCCGTACGGCACCGGGCGCTGGCTCCTGCCATAATATACATAATATTTCACCGCCGCCAGCGCGTCCACGAACGCGCGGTTGCCGAGCCCCATGAGCTGCGTCACGCTGTAGCTGGTGCAGCCGATCTTCTCAAGATATTCCAGCAGGTTCCCGTTCAGGGTGCTGTTGACCGCCGTGACGGAATTGTAATCATTGATCAGCGAGGAGGAACTCGTCAGATACTCGAGCTTCGGCACCGCCAGGCGGTAGAAGCTGTCATCCTCAATCTCCTCCGCCGCGAGCAGCGGCGTATCCGAAATCAGCTCCTCCGTCCTGCCGCTCTGCACGTACTCGTCGATCTCGCCGTTCAGCTCAAACTCCGTGTAGCCCTGCGCAAAGACGAGCGCAAACGTCAGCAGCACGAGCAGCAGGCGCTTCGCCCCCCACTGCAGCCTCCTGGCGTTCTGCTGGCAGAGCAGGAGCGCCACATAGGTCAATGCCAGGAAGACAAACGCAAATTTGGTAAAGCGCGTCGAATACGTGACCGAGATATCCCCGAAAAACGCCAGGTAGCCGTACACGCCCAGCACTGCGCCCAGCACTGCCTTGTCCCGTTTTTTCATCCGCAGCATATCCGGCAGGAAAAGCGCGACGAGATAGCCGACCAGCAGCGAGATCATGTAACACCAGCGGTTCACGACCGCGCTGAAGCCGCTGAACACAAAGCCGGAAAGAGGCACGAGCATAAAGACCCCTGCAATCACGGACAGGATTTTCAGCTCCTTATGCCCCCTGCGCAGGAACAGGAATACCACCGCAAACAGCGCGACCGGCAGATAACCGAGCTTCAGCCAGTCCCCCGGCGAGTTCGCGGTTGTCAGAAATGTCAGGAAGCAGCGCACAATCCGCTCCGCAGAATAATAGAACAATGACGGTGTGCTGATCCTCACGCTGCCGGAACGCCCCGACCCCAGATACATACCGAAGGTCGTCACAAGCACAATACACGACATCGCGACGCCGAGCAGGTACGACCCGCTGAGCGCCAGGCCGCGCCCGAAAAACTTTTTCACAGTCTTCTCTTCCTTCTCCTTCCGGCAGAAGAAGCGGACGAGGAAATAAATCCCCATCGCGATCGTATTCATATACAGATAGTAATAATTGCTGAACAGGGAAACCGCGACGAAGACCGTGCACAGATACCAGCGCTTTTTGCGCAGGATCTCCTCGACTGCCAGGATCAGCAGAGGCAGCATGATCATCGGGATCATAAACATTGTGTGCTTCGCGCCGCCGTACAGGGCGAAGCCGCAGAACACGTAGACGACGCTGCCCATAAACGTCGAGAAATACGTCCTGCCGAAATACAGGAACAGAATGGACGAAGCAATCCCCGCCAAATAGAACCGCAGCAGCGTGATGACATTGTAAGCCAGCTCGATATGATCCTCCCCGAACAGCGCGAACAGGAAATACAGCGGCTCGAGGCTGTAGGTCACCTCTGTCCCGAAGCCGTTGCGGAAATCATACATCGGCAGCGTAAAATCCCCATGGATAAAATTCGACACAAGCTCCCGGATATAGCGGCAGAAATACAACGCCCTTGGATAATATTGCGTGACGCCGTCCCCAATCCAGACAAAGCTCTTGCCATGCCGCAAGAACGACCAGAATACAAGCGCCAGCAGCACGGCAAACACTGCCGTATAGATCAGGAAATAGATCGCGGTCCTGTGTTTTGCCCGCTCAAAGCGGGAGGCCGCTGCCGTATACAGCTCCGCAGCCGCGCCTGACGCAAGCAGGAGCAGGTACACCGCCGCCACTGCCGCAGCCGAATAAAGCAGCACGCGCAAAACGCCCGCGCCCTCCAGCAGCCCGAATACACTGACAACGGACAACAGTGCCAGATACAGCCAGAAGCATTTGTCCACAGAGGACACCACAAAGCGCGGGGCGCGGAAACGGAGCGTCAGCTCCGCCAGGTATTCCGATACGCCATAGACCAGATAGGCCGGTAAAAACGAAGCTGTGACCCGGCAGAGATCCCGGAGCGGCGTCCGGTAAAGCAAGAGAGAAACGGCTGTCACGGCAGCGCATACCGCAAGAGGCTGCCACTGGATCGCCGGTTTCTTCCGCTCCAGCCAGACCCCGCCGAGGAAAAAAGCGAAATAAGGCACTGCCGGAACCGCATTCTGCACGGACGAGCCAAACAGGGATGCGAACACCTCATATGTCTCCCCCTGCGCCCGCAGAAAGGACAGCAGCAGGCAGATGACCGCCAACAGAGCCGTCTGCATTTTGTGCTGCGCGATATCCGAAACACGGCCATAAAATACCCAGACGAGCGCAAGCGTCAGCGCCATCGAAAAAAATACCGCCGGGACAGACGGCAGATCCGTCAGCGCGAGGATACTCGTGATACTGTAATTCAGCGGAAGCTCCCGGCAAAACAGATCCTGCGCAAGTGCCAGCGCCACGAAGACCCCATAGCACCGCAGCGCCGTCGCAGCCAGCCAATGCCTGGCCTCCTCCCGCGAATCCTCGCGCAGCCTGCGCCCGAAGCAATAGCCGAGCAGCATCAGGAAACCCGGCACAAATACCATATAGAGCAGCATATTAACCGCATTGACAAGTCCAGACTGCTGTGTCTCCCCGATGAACATCTGCATCCCCATAAACAGGAAGAAGCAGCCGAACAGGAGAAAGCTCATCTCCCGGTCGCATCTGTTCTGACGGATCACAGTTTCTCTCTTCATTGCGTCGATTCCTTCCTATTATAATTCCTATCTGAAATCACCGGACGTTCTCACCCGATCCCAAGCATCCGCGTCGCGATCTGGAAGTAGATCACGAGCGACAAAGCGTCGACGATTGTCGTGATGAATGGGCTCGCCATCACAGCCGGGTCAAAACCGGCCCGTTTCGCGAGCATCGGCAGCGTGCAGCCTACAATCTTGGCCGCAAGCACCGTGACCATAAGCGTCATGCAGACGATCGCGGCGACCTGCATCCCGACACGGTCGATCACCAGCAGCTTGACAAAATTAGCCGCCGCAAGCGTCACCCCGCACAGTACGGCGACACGCGCTTCCTTCCAGATGACATACAGCAAATCGCGGAACTCCAGCTCGCCAAGCGAGATGCTGCGGATAATCGATACCGACGCCTGGCTCCCGGCATTGCCGCCGGTATCCATAAACATCGGAATATACATTGTGAGCACTGCGTAAGCCGCGAGCGCACTCTCATAGCCCTGGATAATTTTCCCGGTAAACGTCGCTGAAATCATGAGCAGCAGCAGCCACGGAATGCGTTTCCTGAACGTGTCAAAAACGCTCGTCTTCATATAAGACTTGTCCGTCGGCGTGATAGCCGCCATCATTTCGATATCCTCTGTCGCCTCCTGCTCAATGATATCCATGATATCGTCGACCGTAATAATCCCGACGAGGCGGTTCTCACTGTCCACGACCGGCATCGCGTCGAAGTCGTATTTCTGGAATTGGCGGGCGACCTCCTCCTGGTCCATCATCGTATTGATCGTGATGACGTTCTCCTCCATCAGATCTCCGACCTTCTGGTCGTTGTCGCTCAGCAGAAGCATACGCAGGGAAATCGTCCCGCTGATCTTGCGGTGCGGGTTCGTCACATAGCAGGTATTGATCGTCTCCTTATCGATACCGATCCTGCGGATCCGCTCGATCGCCTGCTCTACGGTATAAAATTCCTTCAGGTCGACATACTCGACCGTCATGATGCTCCCTGCGGAATCCTCCGGGTACTGCAGCAGCAGATTGATGTCGCGCCGCGTCTCTGGCGTCGTCTGCGCGAGCAGCCGCTTGACAACATTCGCAGGCATCTCCTCCATCAGGTCCGCAGCGTCATCGGCAAACAGATTCTCAATGATATTCGCAGCCTCGCGGTCCGTCAGCGAGGTGATGATCTCCTGCTCCACTTCGATCGGCAGGAATGAAAAAACATCCGCCGCGATCGTCTTCGGCAGGAAACGGAACACACGGATCAGCTCCGGACCGGACAGCTTCAGCTCCTCCAGCATATCCGCGATATCCGCCTCGTTGGCCTCGACCACCTCACTGCGGATCTTCGCATACTGCTTGTTTTCGATGTACTCTCTGATCTTTTCGGCATCCAGCATAATATACATCCTCCTTGTATGTAGTTTTTATGAGGGGATCAGGCCCAGGAACATCAGAATTCTTATTACTGCGCTTCATAAAAACCACCACCTTTCTATATGAGAAGTATATATGCTGTCACATCTTTTCAGACAGCACAATCTCCGGCATCCATCCGCCCGCGCACACAGGTGACCACCCTGTACGCGAGATAACCACACAGCACACCCGTGACAAGTCCCGCAAGTACGTCTGTCGGATAATGGATCCCGACGTACAGCCTCGTATATCCCATCAGCGCCGCAAAGGCGAGAAGGGAATACTGCCACTTCATCCCGCTGCCCTTTAACATACAGCAGATCGCGACCGCAGCCGCAAAGGAGCTCCCGGTATGCCCGGATGGGAACGAATAGTCCGTCGCGCGCGGCGCAATCAGCCGCAGCCCCTCGACCACCTCGTAGGGCCGGACGCGGGCCACCAGGTTTTTTAACAAGATATTATTGATTGCCAGTGAAAAAACAAGGCCAAGCAGACCGGCAATCCCCGCCCACCGCGTCTTCTTAAAACACAGCAAAAGCAGCGAAAGCGCGATCCAGATCTTGCCCAGGCCGCCCAGGCCCGTAATCACAAGCATGACCGGCGTCAGCCAGTCCGCACGCAGATGCTCCTGTATAAAGAGCAGAATATTGCCGTCGAGTGCCAGCAAAGCCTCCATCCGGAACCCTCCTGTCCATTGGTGTACCGCTTTATTCTACACCAAATACCCGGGCAATTCAACGGGTAAAAAAAAATAGGGCGGGGCTGCCAGCAGCAGCCCCGCCCTGATGATTCTTTATTTATTTCCGTACAGTGTGACCAACTTGTTCAGATACTCAAATCTCTCAGCATTGCACTGTGCGTTCTTCGCAAACAGCTTCTCAGCCCTTGCCGGGTTCGCCCTCTTCAGGGAGTTGTAACGGACCTCGCCGTTCAGGAACTCCATCAGATCCCCTGTCGGAGCCTTGGAATCCAGCGTGAACTTGGACTCCGCAGCCGGGTTGAACCGGAACAGATGCCAGTAACCTGCCTTCACAGCCAGCTCCTCCTCGGTCTGCGCCTTGCTCATGCCCTTCTTGATGCCGTGGTTGATGCACGGAGCGTAAG
>CAYRKA010000040.1:0-5409 GCA_964424785.1 uncultured Lachnospiraceae bacterium
GCTCCTCGAGCGTGTCGAGCGGTGAGAAACGCATCTTGACATGGCCGTACTGGCCGTGTCCGCCGGACTGCTTCTTGTACTTGGAATCCACATCAGAGCTCTTGCGGATCGTCTCGCGGAACGCTACCTTCGGCTTCTCCAGCTCGACGTCTACCTTGTACTTTGTGAGGAGCTTGCTCACGATGATATCGAGATGCTGGTCGCCCATGCCGTAGAGCAGCGTCTGGCGGTTCTCACCGTCATTGACGACCTTCATTGTTAGATCCTCCTGCGCCATCTTGGCAAGCGCCTGGGATACCTTATCGTCCTCGCCCTTATTCTTCGCCTTGTATCTCTTGTATGTATACGGTACCGGCACATTCAGCCTGCCATACGCGATCGGGGTAGCCTTCGTGGAAAGTGTATCACCCGTCGCAGCGTTCAGCTTGCCGATCGCCCCGATATCGCCCGCATGCAGCTCCCTGACCTCAACCGGCTTGCTGCCCTCCATCACGTAGAGCTTGCCGACACGCTCCTCAGAATCCTTGGACTCATTGTAAAGGGTGTCGTCATTCTTGATGACACCGGACGCAACCTTGATCATCGAATACTTACCAATGAACGGATCTACGATTGTCTTGAATACGTATGCGGACTTCGGTTTGGAGAAATCGTAGTCAGCCTCGAAGACTTCTTTTGTCTTCATATTGACACCGGCCACCTTCCTCTTCTCCGGGGACGGCATATAACTCACAATATCATCGAGCAGGATCAGGATGCCCTGCAGGTTCAGGCTCGCGCCCATCGTCACCGGGACGATCGAGCCATCTGCGACATTCGTATGGAGGGCCGCGACGATCTCCGCCTCAGAGAACTCCTCGCCGTTAAAGTAACGATCCATGAACTCTTCGCTCGTCTCCGCGACCGCCTCGATCAGGTTCTCCCTGTACTGATCCAGATACTCCTTCAGGTAGTCCGGGATCTCGCACTCAACCTTCTCCTGCTTGTTGACATAGCGTCTGGCTGCCATCTTGACGACATTGACATAGCCGACGAACTTCTCATTCTCACGGATCGGCAGATGCAGCGGTGCAATCTTCTTGCCGTACAGCTCAGTCAGGTTCTCGACGACCTTGCGGTAGCTGGCATTATCAAAATCCATGTTCGAAACATAGAAAAATCTCGGGAGCTTATATTTCTCGCACAAATCCCATGCCTTCTGCGTGCCTACCTCAACGCCGCTCTTGCCGTTGACCACGATCACAGCTGCGTCAGCGGCAGCGGCAGCCTCCTCAGCTTCGCCCGCAAAATCAAAGTAGCCCGGCGTGTCCAGGACATTGATCTTCGTATCTCCCCAGACAATTGGAACCATGGATGTGCTGATCGAAAATTTCCTCTTGATTTCCTCTTTATCAAAATCGCTGACCGTGTTTCCCTCAGCTACATTGCCCAGCCTACTCGTGATGCCAGACAGATATGCCATAGATTCCACAAGGCTCGTCTTCCCTGCCCCTCCATGTCCCAGAATAACGACGTTGCGAATCTTGTCTGTTGTGTAAACATTCATAGCCTTTTCCTCCAATACTCGTTAGATAGTTATATTCTACTAAAAAAACAGGAACAGTTCAAGTATTTTATTCATTTTTGACAACATTTTATATTGGCCGTGAATAGTAGCTATTGTGGGCGCTGTCCTGCCCGGAAATATACAAAAGCGCGGATTTTCCCCGCGTTAAAGTGATGAAGTGTTTGACTTTGCAGGCGGATGATAGTAAAATGTCCGTGAGTTCAGGTACAGAAAGAGAGAAAAGAGATGGAATTACATACATTTGGATTTATCGGGCTCGGCCTGATCGGGGGCTCGCTCGCCATGGCACTGAAGCGGGGCGATCCCTCCTGCCGGATTATGGCCTATACCCGCACTGCCGCTACCACGCAGGCCGCGCTCGCGGACAGAGTGATCAACACGGCCTGCACTTCCGCCGGTGACCCGCAATTCGCCGACTGCGACTGCGTCTTCCTGTGCACGCCGGTCGGCAGCAATATCGCCGCGCTCCGCCTGGTAAAGGACATCGTGCGCCCCGGCTGCATCCTCACAGATGTCGGCAGCGTCAAGACCGACATCCATACAGCCGCCCATGAGCTCGGCCTCGACGGGCGCTTCATCGGCGGCCATCCGATGACCGGCTCCGAGAAGTCGGGCTACGCATACGCGCAGGCGCATTTGTTTGAAAACTCTTACTACATCATTACGCCGTCGGATGGCACGCCGCAGGAATCGGTGGACAGCTACCGTGCGCTCGCCGCCTCTATAGGGGCGCTGCCGCTCGTGCTTGATTACCGGCAGCACGATTTCATCACTGCCGCAGTCAGCCACCTGCCGCACCTGATCGCTGCCGCGCTCGTCAATACCGTCCATGATCTCGACACGAAAGAGGGCCTGATGAAGCTGCTGGCCGCGGGGGGCTTCAAGGATATCACCCGTATCGCCTCCTCATCGCCCGAAATGTGGGAGCATATCTGCGTCGCGAACAGCCCGAATATTTCCAGGGTGATGGACACGTTTCTCACATTGCTGTGCGACTCGCGCGACGAGATGCAAAAGGGCAACGGCCAGGCGATCAACCGCGTATTTGAACGTTCACGCGACTACCGCGACAGCTTCTCCTCCTCGACACCGGGCAGCATCCAGAAGACCTATCGGATTTTCTGTGACATTATCGACGAGTCCGGCGCAATCGCGACGATCGCGACGACGCTTGCCGTGAACGGCATCAACATCAAAAATATCGGCATCATCCATAGCCGCGAGTTCGAGGAGGGCGCCCTCCAGATTGAATTCTATGAGGAAGAGCCGTCGCTGCGCGCCGCCGAGGTGCTGCGCCAGCACCGCTATCAGGTATGGGTAAGATAAAAGAAGGAGAATCAGACAAACATGAACGGAACAGCCACAAAACCCCTGCGCGGGGAACTCGCCATCCCGGGCGACAAATCAATTTCACACAGGAGCGTCATGTTTGGCGCCCTGGCGGACGGGCTGACGGAAGCCGGCAACTTCCTGACCGGCGCGGACTGCCTGTCCACGATCTCCTGCTTCCGGCAGATGGGGATTGACATCGAGCAGACCGGCACGCACGTCCTGATCCACGGGAAAGGCCTGCACGGCCTGGCGGCCCCGTCACGGGCGCTCGACGCGGGCAACAGCGGTACCACCGTGCGGCTGATGTCCGGCATCCTCGCAGGGCAGCATTTCTCCGGCGTGATCACCGGGGATGAATCCATTCGGAAGCGCCCGATGAAGCGCATCATGACGCCGCTCCGGATGATGGGCGCCGACATCACCTCCTTGGGCGGCAATGGCTGCGCACCGCTGCAGATCAACGGCCGTCCGCTGCACGCTGTACAGTATGCCTCTCCCGTCGCATCCGCGCAGGTCAAATCCTGCGTGCTGCTCGCCGGGCTGTACGCGGACGGCGCCACATCTGTCACGGAGCCTGTTGTCTCACGCAACCACTCCGAGCTGATGCTGCGGTATTTCGGCGCTTCTCTCAAAAGCGAAGGGACAACGGTGTCAATCGAACCCGGACCGCGTCTGACCGGGCAGAAGATCAATGTGCCGGGCGACATCTCCTCGGCTGCCTACTTTATCGCCGCAGCACTGCTTGTGCCAGGCTCCGAGGTACTCCTCAAAAATGTCGGAATCAACCCGACGCGCGACGGGATGCTGCGCGTCTGCAGGGCGATGGGGGCCGATATCACGCTCCTCAACGCCGATTACTCGGGAGCCGAGCCGTGCGCCGACCTGCTCGTGCGCAGCAGTTCCCTGAAGGGTACCGTCATCGAGGGCGACATCATCCCGACGCTGATCGACGAACTGCCCGTCATCGCGGTACTCGCCGCGTTTGCGGACGGCACGACGGTCATCCGTGACGCCGCCGAGCTGCGCGTCAAGGAATCCGACCGCATCGCTGTCATGACCGACAACCTGACGCGCATGGGCTGCGAAGTCTGGGCGTGCGACGACGGCATGATCATCCACGGCGGCACGCCGCTGCACGGCGCAGTGATCGACGCAAAAAAGGATCACCGCGTCGCAATGAGCTTCGCCGTCGCCGCCCTCGCCTGCGACGGGGAGCTGGAGCTCTCAGGCCGGGACTGCGTGCGGATCAGCTATCCGGGGTTTTATGAGGATCTGGAGAGCCTGATGCGGTGAATCATTTTCATACTCAGCTATAGATCATCGAAAAAATGCCGAGAAACACCGCGAGGGAAAAACTTTTCCAAAATCGCAGTGTTTCTCAGCAAATCCAAAGATTAATATTCTTTTATATTCGCAAAGTTCATATCTGAAACATCATAGCCGAGTTTCCCGGCCTCCTCCGTGTTCCAGTACAGCGTGTCCGCATCGTAAGCAGCCACACAGCCGTCCACTACCTGCTGTTCCATGGCGCCGATCACCGGGATCCCCATCTCATCAGCATATGCCCTGACTGTCTGCACAAGTGTATTGACGAGCTCATCATCGATGCAGAAAACGCAGTCAACCTCGCCGACCAGCTCCGACGCAGCCAGGTCAATGTCAATCTCCTGCTCGATCTGGGTCATGACTACCTGTACTCCATAGTTGGCCGCCATCTGCGTATATTCCTCAGCCTGTGTCTCGCTGCCATCCGCCGAATAGATGATACCGACCGTCTGCAGCTCAGGCAGCAGCAGCTTCGCAAGCTCAAATTGCCCCTCCGCGCCATCTAAGAGAGATACGACCGCCCCCGCCTCTGTCGCGGCTTCGGTCCCTTCCTCCGTCTCCGGCTCCGCCTCTGCTGCGGCTTCCGCTGCTTCCTCAGCCTCCGATTCTGTCTCGTCCGGCAGCGTCTCCCCTTCCTTGCGTAAGAGGCTCTCTGCCTCGCGGACAACAGTTGACCCTATCTCCGCGGCATCCGCTTTTTCAAGGAACTCTGTTTTGACATATGCATCCTTTGTCTCTGTATCTGACGTATAACGGATTACCGACCATCCACCGCTTAGCTGTTCCTTTACAATCACGGTAACATCCGGCTCGAGCATACCGAGCTTCTCTGCCTCCGTCGACGCTTCCGCCCTGACATTTACTTTATCGATTGTGATATATACACTGTCAAGCGGCTGCAGATACTCACTCTTAATATAGCCCTCTTCGATTCCATTCTCCGATTCATAACGGATCTCAGCCCATTCACCGTCCTCACGCACTGCAAGCACCTGCATACCCGGTGTCAGGAGAGCCTTGATCGCCCCGTCAAGAGAGGGAGCTTCGCGTACATTCACACGGTCTGAAACTACTCTCATATACGATGCGGCATCCGCTTCCGTAACTTCCTCCGTCTCCGATTCGCTCTCCGCAGCCTCTTCCGTCACTGCCTCGGTCGCTTCCTCCGTCTCCGGTTCGCTCTC
>CAYRKA010000040.1:5509-18558 GCA_964424785.1 uncultured Lachnospiraceae bacterium
TCCGGTTCGCTCTCCGCAGCCTCTTCCGTCACTGCCTCGGCCGCTTCCTCCGTCTCCGGTTCGCTCTCCGCAGCCTCTTCCGTCACTGCCTCGGCCGCTTCCTCCGTCTGAACTTCTGTCGATTCCGTATGCGTCCCGCTCTGCTCGTTCGTGTCCGTCTGCGCCGCCTGCGTCTCACTCTGTTTCTGCGTCTCCGCCTGCGTCCCGCTCTGCTCGTTCGCATCCGTCTGCGCTGCCTGCGTCTCACTCTGCGGCTTCACCGCATGCTCTGTCTCTCTCTTATTCTGTATCTGTTTGCCACCGGTCGCCGCCGGAATCTCTGTCTCCGATTCGCTCTCCGTCCCGGTCTCTCCTTCTTTCGCGGCAAACGTCCCGGCCTGTCCGTCCTCCTCCGGCTCCACAATGTTCCCGGAATCCGCAGCAACCTGCTTCGAGCTGTCCCGACCCTCCCCGGCAAGCTCGAGCGTCATCGCCTCCGTCTCAGGCTCCGTCAGCATCTCCGTATCGGATACCGGCTCTGCGGCTTCCGTCCCCTTCTCCGTATCCGTCTCAACCTCCGTCTGCGCAATCACTTCCATGTCAGAAATCACAAGCGTATCCGCCTCAGTTTCCGGTTCCTTCTTTGAGCTGCAGCCACTCACCGCCGTCATCACAACCGCCGCGCCGAGCAGTCCGATCAGTTTCTTATTCTTCATAAGTTCCTCCTTTCAATTCCCGGCTTTTGCGGCAGCCCTGACAGTCGTCTGCAACCGGCCGTCAAGGGGCACACACCAATCAGTTATCAGCCTTTCGCTTTATTTTCTTTCACATCCTTGATGCTGAAGCTCATCCTTCCCATCTTGTCCTTGCCAAGGCAAACCACTTTGACCTTATCGCCAAGCGTCAGCACATCCTCCACGCGGTTGATCCTCTGCTTTGCGATCCTGGAAATGTGTACCATTCCTTCCTTGCCCGGGGCAAACTCAACAAACGCGCCGAACTCCTTGATGCTGACAACCTCGCCGGTAAGGATCTGCCCCGCCTCGAAGTCCGTCACAATGATGCGGATCATCTCCGCGGCCTTGTCCATCATTGCCTGATCCGTACCGCAGATCGACACAAAACCGTCCTCGTTGATGTCGATCTTGACACCCGTGCGCTCGATGATCGTATTGATCGTCTTGCCGCGCTGCCCGACGACATCTCCGATCTTCTGCGGGTCGATCGTCATCTGCATGATCTTCGGGGCATACTTGCTCACCGTCGGCCTCGGCTCGGAAATACACGGCATCATGATCTCCTTGAGGATGTATTCCCTCGCCTCACGCGTCCTCGCAATCGCCTCCTCGACGATCGGGCGTGTCAGGCCGTGGATCTTGATGTCCATCTGGATCGCGGTGATGCCGTCAAACGTACCTGCCACCTTGAAATCCATGTCGCCGAAGAAATCCTCAAGACCCTGGATATCCGTCAGGACGACGTAATCATCATCTGTCTCACCTGTCACCAGCCCACAGGAGATACCGGCAACCATCTTCTTGATCGGCACACCCGCAGCCATCAGGGACATCGTAGACGCGCAGATGCTCGCCTGTGAGGTCGAACCGTTCGACTCAAACGTCTCGGACACGGTGCGGATCGCATACGGAAACTCTTCCTCGGTCGGAAGCACCGGAACCAGCGCTTTCTCGGCGAGCGCGCCATGGCCGATCTCACGGCGTCCCGGGCCGCGGCTGACCTTCGTCTCGCCTACGGAGTAGGACGGGAAATTGTACTGATGCATATAACGCTTGCACGTGATATTTTCATCCAGCCCGTCGATCTTCTGTACCTCAGAGAGCGGCGCAAGCGTCGTCACCGTACAGATCTGCGTCTGCCCGCGCGTGAACATGGCCGATCCATGTACCCTCGGGATCAGGTCAACCTCGGCAGCCAGCGGGCGGATCTGTGTGATCGCACGGCCGTCCGGGCGCTTGCGGTCCTTCAGGATCATCTTGCGGACTGTCTTCTTCTGGTACTGGTAAAGAGCCTCCGGCAGCAATGCCAGCCACTCCTCATTGTCCGCGAACGCCTCCTCGAGCTTCGCGGACACCTGGCGGATATTCTCCTCGCGCACCTGCTTCACATCACTAAAGACCGCGACCTCCATCTCCTCCGGCGTCACGACCTGCTTCATAGCCTCAAACAGTTCCTCCGGGATCGCGCAGCTCTCATAAGTATGCTTCGGCTTGCCAACCTCAGCTACCATCTTGTTGATGAATTCGATGATCTCCAGATTGACCGCATGGCATCTGTAGATCGCGTCGATCATGACATCCTCCTTCACCTCATTGGCTCCGGCCTCGATCATGATCACCTTCTGGCCCGTCGAAGCGACCGTAAGCTGCAGGTCGCCCTTATCCCACTGCTCCTGGGACGGGTTCAGGATCAGCTCGCCGTCAACCAGTCCCATCTGCGTCATCGCACACGGGCCGTCAAACGGGATATCCGAAATCGCCGTCGCGATCGCCGCGCCGAGCATCGCGGTCAGCTCCGGGCGGCACTGCGGATCCACAGACATAACCATATTGTTGAGGGTCACATCATTCCGATAATCCTTTGGGAAAAGCGGGCGCATCGGGCGGTCGATCACGCGTGCGGTCAGGACCGCGTTCTCCGAAGCCTTGCCCTCCCTCTTGTTGAAGCCTCCCGGAATCTTCCCTACCGAATAATACTTCTCCTCATACTCCACGCTCAACGGGAAGAAATCGATCCCCTCACGCGGTTTCTCGGATGCTGTCGCCGTCGAAAGCACCGTCGTGTCGCCATAATGCATGAATGCGCAGCCGTTCGCCTGCGCGCCTACACGTCCGACATCAACCGTAAGGGTCCTGCCGGCCAGTTCCATTGAAAAACTTCTGTACATACTGTTCTCCTTTTCTGTTTTGATGGCGCGAACATCACATCCATGCAGGAGTTCCGAAACTACTGAAAAAAGGATTTAGAAATATGACATAAAATCCTCTTTTCAGTGGTCCCGGCTTTGATCCTGCATGTGTCTGTTCTTTTCGCAAAGCAAGGGCGGATGGTTGTCCGCCCTCTTTTTGTGATTATTTCCTGATCCCAAGCTTCGCAATCAGGTTACGGTATCCCTCCAGATCCGTCTTCTTGAGATAAGCGAGAAGGCCGCGTCTCTGGCCAACCATTTTCAGAAGGCCTCTCCTGGAATGATGATCCTTCGGATGATCCTGCAGATGCGCTGTCAGCTCCTGGATCCTCGCTGTCAGGATCGCGATCTGGACCTCCGGTGAGCCTGTGTCACCCGGCTTCCTCGCGTACTCGTTGATGATTGCTGTTTTCTTTTCCTTTGAAATCATGATAAAAACTCCTCCTGTTTGATTAATCGCCTGCCGCTAAGAGGATGGTCGGAGTGTCCATGCTTCCGGGCGGCGGCTAAAACTCATACCTAATAAATATAGCATACGATAAGATTCGCGTCAACCAGCCAAATTATGAAAATCGCCGGCTCCAAATCTTATCCTTCCTGCAATTTTGTTTTACGGCATCATTCATACTGCACCTCCGATCCTTGAAGTAAGAACCACTCCTGGTCACAATCCTCCCCCGGACGCATATATCAGGAACACCGCGGCTCCCGCCAGGACCAGGCCGGCACACGCAAACCGCAGCAGCTTCTGTGCAAGCTCCGATATGCCGTGCCCTGCCACGGCAAACCGCTGCGGGTCAGACGGGTCGTAGCAGATACTGACACGCTGGTTCATATGGTATGGGCACGGATAGGCATTGGAAGCATCTCTTACCTCGACCAGCTTGCCTCCCGCATAAAATTCAAACACGGCAACCTGGCGGTTCCGGAATTCGGAAAGGGAAGCCTCGCCCGTCCTGCGTTCTATGGCAATCTCCACGACGCGGGCCTCCGCATGGGCATGGTACGGCTCCCTGCCCCTTCTGTACCATCCGAGCGCCACGCCGGCCGCCCCGCAGAGGAACCCAAGCATAAGCAGCACACAGCTCGCCGTCCATAATTCATGCCCCAATGAAATACTCCTTCCCGGATGCAAGATCCCGCTCCATCTGTGCCCTCAGCTCCTCCACGGAGCCAAACCTGCGCTCCGGCCTGCAAAATTGCCTCAGCCCCACCTGTACCTCCCTGCCATACAGTTCCCCCCGTACATCATAGAGGTAAGTCTCAACGCCCAGGAAGCTGCCGTCGACCGTCGGCCTGAAACCAATGTTCGTGACACCATGCCACTGCGTGCCGCCGCACATCACGTCGCTGAAATAGACGCCGGGCGGCGGGAGCAGCTTCCGTTCCTCCGGGACCAGATTGATCGTAGGCATCCCGATCCTTCGGCCAAGCTGCCTGCCGTGCTGTACAATGCCCCACATCGGGTAGGATGAGCCAAGCAGCTCCTGCACCAGTCCCATATCTGCCCCGCCAAGCGCTTCCCTGATATAGGTACTGCTGATCTCACGCTCCCCGAAGCATTCCTTCTCAACTACAACAAGCGTATAGCCATACCGCCCCTGCAGGCTGCGCAGGAGCTCCACATCCCCGCTGCGGTTGCAGCCAAACCGAAAGTCCGTGCCTACTACGATATACTTCGCCTGAAGCCCCCGCACAAGAATCTCACTGACAAATGTCTCCGGCTCCATATGCAGGATCTCAGGGACAAACGGACAGCGGATCATGCAGTCCACACCAAAGCCCTCCAGGATCCTGCGCTTCTCCTCATCTGTGAGCAGAGCCGGATTCGTTTCCGGGGCTATCGTAAAAACAATGCCGCGCAGCCCGTCCCGCTGGAGCCGGAGAATCTCGCGGATCAGCTTCTGGTGCCCGCGGTGCAGGCCATCAAACTTGCCAAGCGTGACGGCAGAGATGCCCGGTGAGTAAAATTGTGTCGTATTCGCTATATAGTCCATTTCCTGTTCTTCTTCTCATTTATAAGACCTGCAGAGGTCTGCCTTGCTTCACCTGCGGTATATCGCCTGCCCTACAGGAACATCTTCACAGCACGATAGGAACGCTTAGCCTCATCCCATCCATATACTGCAAGAAAATCACCTGCCGTACCATAGACGCGGTACTGCCCGGCTGCCCCGGCCGTCTCCTGCCGCGATCCCGCCATCGCATCCGCCCTCTTCAGCGGAATCACGGACGTATCTGCCGCCTCCTGCCAAAGCAGCAAAGCATCCGCCATCTCCTGCGGAAGCGGATTCCCGTTACGGACCAGGCGTTCTGCGGACCCGTCGAGCCGGATATACGGCAGATAGCTGAATACAGAATCCACCGGCAGCACCGCCTCCGGGACGCGGCCTTCCGCCTGCAGCCGTACCAGTTCCTCTATTGTCAGGCTATCCTTCACCCCAAACGGGCCGACCCGTGTGCGCAGCAAAGACTTCATCGCGCCGCCGCAGCCGAGCCGCTGCCCGATATCATGGCACAGTGTCCTGATATAGGTCCCTTTGGAGCAGGACACCGTAAATTCCACCTCCGGCAGCTCCATGCGTTCCAACCGGATCTGTTCAACCGTGATCGTGCGCGGCCTGCGCTCCATCTCAATCCCCTGGCGCGCCAGCTCATACAGCCTCCTGCCGTTGACCCTGAGCGCAGAGTACATCGGCGGGAGCTGTTCCTGTGTCCCGATAAAGCCTGATATACAGGCGCTTACCTCAGCCTCCGTGCTCAGGACCGGCTTCCGCCCCAGCACTGTCCCGGCCAGGTCCTGCGTGTCGGTCGTCACGCCGAGCAGCAGCACAGCCCGGTACGTCTTGCTATGGTCCGTGAGCAAACCACATACCTTCGTCGCCTTGCCCAGGCATACCGGGAGCACGCCCTCCGCCTCAGGGTCGAGCGTGCCGGTATGTCCGATCTTTTTCTGGTGAAGGACCGTGCGCAGCTTCGCAACGACGTCGTGAGAGGTCCAGCCACGCTCCTTGTATACATTCAGGATACCGTCAATCATGTTTCTCCGCCTGCCGAAGCTGCTTCTCCATATGGAGGGAAATATTATTCACGACGTCATAGACGCTGCCCTGCATCGTACAGCCGGCGGCGCGGACATGGCCGCCGCCGCCGAAATATCCTGCGATCACACTGACATCGACCAGGCCTCGGGAACGCATACTGACCCTGTATTCCCTGTACTTCATCTCGTAAAGGAAGATCGCCGCCTCCGTGCCGGCCGTGCTCATCAGCGTCTGAACAATCCCGTCCAGATCCGAAGGTACTACATTGTAAAATTCCATATCCTTCTTGCGCACCGCGCTGAAAATAATCCTGCCATCGAGCAGCAGGATACTCTCGAGCAGCGCCCTCCCCAGGATCTGGTGCTGGTAATAGGACTTATCATAATAAGTCCTATTGATGATGCCCGAGAAATCAAACCCTCTGCGCATCAGCTTCGCCGCGATCTCCATTGTCCTCGGCGACGTGCAGGAATGCCGGAACACGCCCGTGTCATGCACAATGCCCATATACAGGGCCTCCGCCGCATAGAGCGGGATCTTATCCTCGTCCAGGATGCCGTAGACGAGCTCACTGGTCGAGCTGGCATCCGGTACAATATAGTTCACATCCGCGAAACCGCCGTTGCTGACGTGATGGTCGATGCAGATGGTACGCTTCGCGCTGTTCTTGTATTTTGCCGCCGCACCGAGCCTTTTCTCGTCGGCACAGTCCAGGCAGAAGAACACGTCGTACACGCGCTCCCCGCTGAAATCGCTGCGGATCTCCGAGATGCCGTGCACGGTGGCATACGCCCTCGGCGGCTGCTCCAGATAGGCAACCGTCTCTATTCCCGGGTAATTTTCTTTCAGATACAGGTACAGTCCGAGGCAGGAACCGATCGCATCCCCATCCGGCCGGAGATGCCCGGCAATCGCCGCGCAGCGCACCCCTTTCAGTTCTTCCGCAAGATTAATCATCCAGTCCATTCCTTTCATCTGTCTTTACCACTTCGTCAATCAGCTTTGACATCGACACGCCGTACGCGATTGACTGGTCGAGGATAAAATGTATCTCCGGCGTATTGCGCAGGTTAATCCTGTGCGCAAGCTCGCGGCGGATATACCCTTCCGCGCTCTTCAGCCCGGCAATCGTATCCTGCTGTGCCTGCTCGTCACCGTACACGGAGATATATGCCTTGCATGTCTTCAGGTCAGGCGCGACCTCCACTGCAGTGACCGATGTCATCGGCGCGATCCTCGGATCCTTGATCCCGTTCCGGAGCATGGCCGAGAGCTCGCGCTGCACCTCGCCGTTGATTCTCGTATTTTTAATACTGTTTTTACGCATTCAATATGATTCCTTTCTAGCGCGGGACTTCCGCCATAACAAAGGCTTCGACCTTATCCTCTTCCATAATATCGTTGAACTTCTCGAAGACAAAGCCGCACTCGTAGCCTGCCCGGACCTCCTTGACATCGTCCTTGAACCGCTTCAGGGAGGCAAGCGCGCCCTCGTAAATCACCTTATCATCACGCAGGATCCTTGCCTTGCAGTTCCTCTGGAAGACACCGTCTGTCACATAGGCGCCTGCGATCGTACCGACTCCCGACGCCCTGAACAGCTGTCGCACCTCCGCATGGCCGATCACCTTCTCTTCGTAGATCGGGTCAAGCATACCCTTCATCGCTGCCTCCACATCCGCGATCGCATCATAGATGACACGGTACATACGGATATCGACGTTCTCGCGCTCCGCCGTCGCCTTGGCAGTCGCATCCGGGCGCACATTGAAGCCGATGATAATCGCGTTCGAAGCCGACGCAAGCGTCACATCCGACTCGTTAATCGCGCCGACGCCGCCATGGATAATCTTGACGACGACCTCCTCGTTCGAGAGCTTCAGCAGGCTCTGCTTCACAGCCTCGACGGAACCCTGCACATCCGCCTTGACAATAATGTTGAGCTCCTTGAGATTGCCCGCCTGGATCTGTGAGAACAGGTCGTCAAGTGACATCCTCGACTTTGTATCCTCGAGCAGCCGTTCCCTGCCCTCGCTGATGAACGTCTCCGCGAAGCTCCTCGCTTCCTTCTCGTTCTCCATCGCCATGAAGATCTCCCCGGCATTCGGCACATCGCTGAAGCCCAGAATCTCGACCGGGGTCGACGGGCCTGCCTCCTTCACGCGGCGTCCCTTGTCGTCCATCATTGCCCTGACCCTACCGTAGCACGAACCGGCCGCCACCGGGTCGCCAACGTGCAGTGTACCCTTCTGTACAAGCACGGTCGCCACCGGGCCTTTGCCCTTGTCGAGCTCAGCCTCGATCACAAGGCCGCGCGCCCTGCGGTTCGGGTTCGCCCTGAGCTCCGACACCTCGGCCGTCAGCAGGATCATCTCAAGCAAAGAATCAATGCCCTCATGTGTGTGCGCCGACACCGGCACAAATACGGTACTGCCGCCCCAGTCCTCCGGGATCAGCTCATACTCGGAGAGCTCCTGCTTCACGCGCTCGACATTCGCGCTCGGCTTGTCAATTTTATTGATCGCAACGATGATCTCGACGCCTGCGGCTTTCGCGTGGCTGATCGCTTCAACCGTCTGCGGCATCACGCCGTCATCGGCAGCGACCACCAGGATCGCGATATCCGTCGCGTTCGCCCCTCTCATACGCATTGCCGTGAATGCCTCATGACCCGGCGTATCGAGGAATGTAATCTTCTGCCCGTTGATCGACACGACATAGGCGCCGATATGCTGCGTGATGCCGCCCGCTTCCTTGTCGATCACATGTGTATGCCTGATTGCGTCGAGCAGCGAGGTCTTGCCATGGTCGACATGGCCCATGACGCAGACAACAGGCGACCTCGGCGCCATCGTCGCTTCATCGTCCTCCTCTTCCTTAAGGAGCTCCTCGATCACATTTACCTTGACTTCCTTCTCGCAGATACAGTTGAATTCCAGTGCGATCTCCTCCGCCTTGTCAAAATCAAGCTCCTGGTTGACCGTCACCATCATTCCCTGCAGGAACAGCTTCTTGATAAGCGCAGACGGAGCTACCTTCATCGCCTCGGCGAGTTCCGATACCGTGAGCTTCTCCGGGATCACGATGTTGCGGATCGTCTCCTCCGGCTTCGGAGCCGGAGTCTTCGGCTGCTGTCCCTTCTTCGGGCCGCCCTTCTGGTTGTTCTGGCGCACATTCTTCTCCATGCGGTCGAGCTTCTCTCCCTTGTTGGAGCGGTTGCGGTCGCCGCGCTCTGTGCGCTTCCTGCTCTCCTTCTCAAGCGGCTTCGACTCTGCCGGAGCTTTCGGGATGCTGCCCGGACGTCCGCCCTGGCCTCTGTTCAGGCCGTTCTGGCCCCGGCTGCCCTGGCCGCGTCCCTGTGTGCCTGTGCCTCTGCCGCCCTGGCCCCGGCCCACGCCGTCCTGGTACCTGCCGCCCTGGCTCCTGCCCGCGCCGTCCTGGTACCTGCCGCCCTGGCTCCTGCCTGCGCCATCCTGGTACCTGCCGCCCTGGCTCCTGCCTGCGCCGCCCTGGTCCCGGCCGCCCTGGCTCCTGCCCGCGCCGCCCTGATACCTGCCGCCCTGGCTCCTGCCTGCGCCGCCCTGGTCCCGGCCGCCCTGGCTCCTGCCCGCGCCGCCCTGGGCGGAACGCGTACGCGTACCTTGCGTTCCCTGCGAACGCCCGGGAGCCCCTGCTCCGCGTGCCCCCTGTGCGCCCACCTCTGCCTGCGGCCTGCCTGTCCCTGCGCCGGCGCTTCCCGGCACAGATGTATTCTCCTTAGCGGAGACGCTGCCTTTCACTGCCGCGCCCGTCGGCAGTGGGGCTGCGTGCTCCGGCGCTGCGGTCTTCGGTTCGCTTTGCCTGCGGGCAGTCCCGGCTGATGCGGCCTCCGGCGTCCTGGCCGGTACTGCCTCACCCTGCGTACGCGGCTCCGGTGCGCCCTGCGACCCCACTGCCGCAGCATCCTGCGGTCTCACGCCTGCAGCACCCTGTGGCCTCACCGGCGCTGTCCCCTGCAGCCTCGCTCCTGCCACACTCTGCGGCCTCGCTCCCGATGCACCCTGCGGCCTTGGCCCCGGTGCGCCCTGCGGCCTCACACCTGCAGCGCCCTGCGGCCTCACGCCTGCAGCACCCTGTGGGCGCGCCCCCGGCGCTCCCTTCGGCCTCGGCTTCCCCTGCCCCTGCGGTCTCGGACGGCTGCCCGGCTTTACCATACCGGTCTTACTGTTCTGAGGACGGAACACCTGAATAATATTTTTCTTCTTCGGCTGTGCCCCCTGCTGCTCCGCCCCAGCCTTCTTAGCTGCATCTGTCTCTGAGTTCTGCTGCATATGTTCATCCTCCTTTATCTTTGCCGTACCACGCCCGATCGATCCGCGACTCTTCCCGGCCTCTGCTTCCTCAACATTACCCATCCGGCTCCCGGCATCTGTCCCTGACGCCCTCCGGGCAGCCTTGCTCTCTCTTTCCTCTTTTTCTGATTCTCCGGCCAGCTCATTTGCCCTGACTCTTGCCATTCTCACAACCTCCGTCTCCCACAATTTCAATCTTCTTCAACAGCGACTGTGAAAATCCTGCATCGAGCACCGCAAGCGATGACCTCTCCGAACATCCGATAGCCGCCCCCAATTCCTCCTTCCCGCCGTACAGGCACACCGGCACACCATAAAAGGCGCACATATTCCGGAACTTCTTTTTCGTATTTCCTGACGCTTCCGGCGAAAGAATCACGAGGCTGGCCTTTCCTGACTTCACTGCCTGTTCCGCCCGGAATTCACCGGCTGCAATCCTCCCCGCTTTCTTCGCAATGCCCAGCAGCGCTAACACACTGTCTCTTCTCAAACGCTTCAATCTCCTTCTTCAGATCCGCGTATGCCTCCTCCGGGACCTTCGCCTTCAGGGACCGCTCCAGGCCATGGTTCTTCACCGCTTTCTCAAAACAGCCCATTGACCGGCAGATATATGCCCCGCGCCCGTTCTTGCGCCCGGTCGCATCGAGGACAATCTCACCCTCCGTCGTCCGCAGGATCCTCATCATCTCTTTTTTATTTTTCATTTCCTGGCATCCCGTGCATCTGCGCAGAGGAATACGCTTCATCTTTGCCGCCATCACCGTCACTCCTGCGCGGATCCGTCCGGATCGCCGTCATCCGGGTATCCGGAAGCATCCTCCTGCGAATAACCGCCCTCATCATACTGTCCTTCCCCGTCGGAACCATCCGCATAAGGATCGTCCCCGTAGGAGCCGTCCTCGTATATGCCGTCCCCATACGAACCATCCCCGTAGGAGCCATCGTCATATTCCCCGGCATATCCATCCTCTCCGGCGTACTCTCCCTCCTGGTAATCGTCGTAGTATTCGCCGTCCTCGTCATAATATTCGTCGTCGTAATAATCCTCCTCATACTCAAGAAGGTCACCGGACTCCCTCGCCTGCGTCTCGCTCTTGATATCGATCTTGAAGCCCGTCAGCCTCGCCGCAAGGCGTGCATTCTGGCCCTCCTTGCCGATCGCGAGGGAAAGCTGGTAATCCGGCACGACGACCTTCGCCGTCTTCTCATCGCCGTCCGCGATCACCGAGATGACCTTCGCCGGGCTCAGGGCATTCTCAATCAGCAAGGCCGGATTGTCATTCCAGTTGATAATATCGATCTTCTCCCCGTTCAGCTCATCGACGACCGCGTTGACACGCGCGCCGTTCAGCCCGACGCATGCGCCTACCGCGTCGACGTCCGGATTGTTCGACCAGACCGCGATCTTCGTGCGGCTGCCCGCCTCGCGCGCAATGCTCCTGATCTCTACCGTGCCGTCGCGCACCTCCGTCACCTCAGCCTCAAACAGGCGCTTCACCAGCTCCGGGTGTGTCCTGGACACGAGGATCTTCGGCCCCTTCGGCGTATCGCGCACCTCGAGCACATAGACCTTGATACGCTCGGTCGGGCGATACGACTCGCCGCGGATCATCTCTTCGCTGTTGAGCATCGCGTCGACCTTGCCGAGATTGATGCTCACATTGCGGCCGATATACCGCTGCACGATACCTGTCACGATATCCCTTTCCTTCTCATAATATTCATTGTAGAGGACCTTGCGCTCCTCCTCGCGGATCTTCTGAAGGATGACGTTCTTGGCATTCTGCGTCGCGATACGGCCAAACTCCTTCGACCTGATGTCGACGCGGACCACATCCCCGAGCTCAAAGCGGGAATCCTTCAGCTTTGCATTCGTCAGGCTGATCTCCGCCAGCTCATCCTCCACATCCTCCACAACCGTCTTCATCGCGTAAATCTCAAATTCGCACGTGTCCGGGTCGATATTGACGACGACATTCGATGCCTCCGTCTTGCCATAGTGGTTCTTGCACGCCTGGAGAAGCGACTGCCTGATCGCGTCGAGCAGCGTATCCTTGCTGATGTTCTTTTCTTTTTCAAGAATCGTCAGTGCCTCAAACAATTCGTTATTCATGATCGTGTCCTCCCTGTCAGAAATCAAAGGCGAGCCTCACAAGCGCGATATCGGCCCGCGGGAACTCCATCGATTCTTCATTCTCTGTTTCGATAATAATTTTGTCCTGGTCATATCCCTTCAGAATACCCATAAATTCCTTCTGATGACGGATCGGGCGATATGTCCGGATCTCAACCTCTTCTCCAACGCTGCGCGCAAAATCCTTTTCTTTCTTAAGCGGGCGGCCGAGTCCCGGTGAACTCACCTCGAGGACATACGCCTCGTCAATAAAATCCTGTTCGTCAAGCAGATCGCTCAAGGCACGGCTGACTGCCTCGCAGTCATCCACAGTAATCCCGCCCGGCTTGTCGATATATGCACGCAGGTACCAGGTACCGCCCTCCTTTACATACTCTACATCCACCAGCTCAAACTGGTACTTCTCTATAAGCGGCATAAGCAGCTCCTCTGTCCTGCGCTCATATGTCTCCTTCTTGCTCATCCACACCCTCCCGGTCCGGCCCGCCGCCAAAAGCGCGGCCATTTGCAAATCCCGCAAATAAGAGTGGACCGCGCGGCCCACTCTTATTCTCAGTAACATTATTGAATTCTTACCTGATAATAGCACCATTTTCCGGCAAATGCAAGGCATTTATTGAAATTTTCTTCAGCCC
>CAYRKA010000041.1:0-17713 GCA_964424785.1 uncultured Lachnospiraceae bacterium
AATGTCATCAGATATTTATGCGTTAGACAGGATGCATAGATAGAAAAGAGGAGATAGAATGAATAAAGTCATCTTGATGGGACGTTTGACGAGAGACCCTGAAGTACGTTATTCCGCAGGGGATAACTCATTGGCGATTGCCAGATATACGCTGGCGGTTGACCGCAGATTCCGCCGCGACAGCGGGAACGAGCAGACGGCGGATTTCATCGGCTGTGTCGCGTTTGGCAAGAGCGCGGAGTTCGCGGAGAAGTATCTGCGTCAGGGCATTAAGATCGTAGTGACCGGCCGTATCCAGACGGGCAGCTACACCAACCGGGATGGCCAGAAGGTATACACAACAGACGTTGTGGTAGAGGATCAGGAATTTGCTGAGAGCAAGGCAGCTTCCATGAACAACAGCGGTATGGCGCCGAGACAGCCGTCGCCGATGGCAGCATCTCCGATGCCGTCGCCGGGTCAGGCCTCAGCAGGGGACGGATTCATGAATATTCCGGACGGGATCGACGAGGAGCTTCCGTTTAACTAGATCCGTATTTTGACAGTACTGGGGTGCCGGGCCGGGCGCGTTGCCGCGAGTGCGGGAGGGCCGGAGGCCGGTGCATCCATATCATGCGTAAAAGGAGGAACAACCAAATGGCATTCAATAAAGACAGAGGCGATGCTCCGATGAAGAGAAGGGGCAACGTGCGCAGGAGGAAAAAGGTTTGCGTCTTCTGCGGCAAAGAGAACAATGAGATCGATTACAAGGACGTAAACAAGCTGAAGAGATATGTCTCGGAGAGAGGCAAGATCCTCCCGAGAAGAATTACAGGCAACTGCGCGAAGCATCAGAGAGCCCTGACCGTAGCGATCAAGAGGGCACGCCACGTTGCGCTGATGCCGTATGTCCAGGACTAGTACATCGACCTTTTCATAGTGATATCGAGGGCACTATACCAGGTCCCGGGGCATCGGGATATGAAATAAAAAAGGCCTTTAAATGCTGTGGGATGCAGTGTTTAGAGGCTTTTGTATTTGAAAAATATATGTTATACTGAATAAAGTTATGTTTTGGGAAATTGTCAAAGACGTTTTTGAAATTTTCGGTTTTATGTGCCGCCCTGCTGCGGGCGGATAGATGAGTTGGTGGTGTTGCAGGTGATTGAACAGGAAAAGATTATTTTTACAAAAGAAGAGCTGGCGCGCCGGGTCAGGGTACCGGCGGTCGTTGAGAAGGATCTGAAGCGGATCATCAGCGACAGGCTGGAGCAGTGCGGCCTGTATTTCCGCGTATTCTCACGGATCAAGACGGCGGGCTCGATGGCGCGCAAGTTTGAACTGAAGGCATACGGGGAGGAACGCAGGCTGCAGGATCTGATCGGCGTGCGGATCAACCTGTATTTTGACGATGATGTCGAGATCTGCAGGAATATCATGGAGCATACGTTTGAGGCGCTGGAGTGGTCGGCATCGGAGCGCAGCGAGGATGAGTTCAAGCCGACGAAGCTCAACGGCGTATTCCGGCTGCCGGAGTACCTGAAAGCCGAGATTTCGCCGGATACATGGGATATGTATATTGACGACACGTTCGAGATCCAGATCAAGACGATGTTTTTCGAGGGCTGGCATGAGATCGAGCACGATATGCGCTACAAGGGCGAGGAGCTCTGGAGCCATTTCCCGGGGTTTTCGCGTTATCTGAACAGTATCCTCGCGACGCTGGAGCTGTGTGACAAGTCAATGGTGACATTGTTCGAGGACCTGGGGCACGCGCTGTACAAGTCGGGGCGCTGGAGCGATATGATCAAGAGCCATTTCAGGCTCAAGCTCGGCGAGGCGCAGATGTATCCGGAGGTCGAGGAGCTCCTGAATGATGATATGGAGCAGGTGGAGAACCTGGCGAAGCGCATCTACAAGACGGGCAAGCAGACGCTGGTCGACCAGCTCCTTCGGCGCAGCCGCAGGATTCCGATCAATGTGAACACGATCATTGCCCTGCTCAACGACAGCCAGTTCCATGACAGCCGGCTGAGCGCGATTTTCCGGGAGCATGACGTTTACAATGATGGCCGCGAGGAGAGCGTGGCGGAGTCGAGGCACTATGAGCTGCGCCCGCTGACGAGGCATACGGTGTTCCAGATGTGTACGCAGGTGAACGGGAGCAGGCTGCGGACGGAGCAGCCTGTGACACCGGAGCTGATTTTTGAGCGTGCGGCGGACTGCATTTATAAATGGATTGTCCGTAAATACGGCGTGCTGTTCAAGGATATGCCGGAGGAAGTATGTACATACCACGCGGATATCCTTGCGTACCACGTGACGGTCAATTTTGACCGCGAGAGATGCCGTATGAATATGCATGTGAGGCATATGGATCTCGAGGTCGGCGGGCGGATCTGGTATTCGGAGTCGAGCCTTGAGACGGAGGCGGAGGGCCGGGTAATGCTGAAGGTCTGCAACGGTTACGCCGAGCCGGAGAGAGAGAACCATCCTGGGCAGGAGGCGGCAGGTACCTTTTTCAGTTATCCGGGCTATTACAAGACGGTTGTGGACAATGTCGGGATCTGCAATGGGATGGACTGCGCGAACCGCAGGCGGATCCTCAGGGAGGAGCAGGTGCCGGTGGTCGTGGGGGCGCTCGGAGATCCGGAGCGCAGGTTCCCTGTCGTGGTGATTATATCAAAGGATGACGGGAACGGTATGATGGATGAGGATTGGCTCGGCCAGTTCCGCGTATCTGATTTCACGAGGACTGTGTGGAGATACGCGCATGTGTTTACTTGCTATGAGGAGGCCGGACGCAGGCTGCTCGCGGAGACCGGGTATGGACAGGAAGCGCAGGGGGAGATCCCGCAGTTCTTTATCTTCTGGCCGGGCGGTGATTTCGACCATTACGGGCCGGAGGACGTGCGCAACTGCAGCTTTGGGCGCCATCTCGAGGCGCGCAGTGATGCGCGTACCTATGATATTGTGCGGGGAGGCCAGGCGTTTTACCACAAGATCGTCACGGACCTGCGCGACTGGAATGTATCGGCGGATATGTGGGAGGGCTTCAAGCTTGAGATTATGACGGAGATCCCGCAGTAGCCGATCAGGTGCGCAGGTGAGGCTGCCGCAAAATAAGGAAGACACATAGTGGAGGGCCAGGCAGCCGGCCGGATGCGCAGGCGCGGCTGCCCGGCAATAAGCATGAGGGAACTGTGAAGATAATAGACAGTTACGGAACAAGGTGATAATCATGGAGAAGAACCCCGGGAATTTTGACGCGTCCGGATATATTGAGCTTCTGGAGACGGGTAAAAAATATATGGAACTGATGAACAAATACCGCTGCGCAATCATGGAGGTGGAGACGAAGCTGCGCGTGCTTGACTCCGAATTTTCGCTGCAGTTTGACCGCAACCCGTTCGAGTCGATCAAGAGCAGGCTGAAGTCTCCGAAAAGTATTATCGAAAAGCTGGAACGGAAGGGTCAGATCACAGACGAGGAATCCTTCGCCAGGTGCATCGAGGACAACCTGTATGATGTGGCCGGGCTCCGCGTCGTCTGTGCTTTCCAGGAGGATATCTACCGGCTGGCGCAGCTTCTGGTGCAGCAGGATGATATCCAGCTCATCCGCACCAAGGACTATATCCGTAATCCGAAGCCGAACGGCTACCGCAGCCTGCACCTGATCGTTGAGGTGCCCGTCTTCCTGGCGGGCGGCAAGACGCCGGTCAAGGTGGAGGTGCAGTTCCGCACGATTGCGATGGATTTCTGGGCCAGCGTCGACCACAAGCTCCGCTACAAGAAGGATGTCGCGAATGAGGAGGAGATCGTGGAGAAGCTGCGCCAGTGCGCGTCGACAATCGCGGATCTTGACAACGAAATGCAGCGGATCAGGTCAATGATTGAAGAACAATAACAAAGTCCTTTTACAAATGGCGGTCTTATGGTAGAATGGGAATATCTGTGAAGGTACCTGGCAGTTATGGGCAGAATAGCGGACGTGCAGGAATGCCCGGAGTATGTTTTTGCGGCAGCCGGAAGGATGGGAAGCATATGAAGAAGAAAGAGACGGACGATAAGGCGAAAATCAGGTACAGCGGGAAACTGATGCGGCACTGGTACTGGTGCGTGCTGCTGATCCTTTTGCTGCTGGCGCTGACGGCTGTGATCCTGTATATCAACACACTCGCGGGATGTATTGTCGGCGGCTTTACCGTTGCCGTCTATGCGACGGTTTTTGTGCTCGACCTGTACTACCGGCCGCGTGTGCTCCAGGAGCTTGTGGAGTTTGCGCACCGTTACGGGAATGTTGAGAAGGATATCCTACGCGGCTTCATGATTCCGTACGGGGTCGCGCAGACAGACGGGCGCATACTGTGGATGAATGATATGCTGCTTGAGCTGACGGGCAAGTCCGAAGGCTATCACAAGAACATTTCCTCCCTGTTCCCGCAGCTCAATTCCGCGCACTTCCCGCTCGGCGACGAGCTGCGCAGCGTAGAGATCGATCATGAGGAGCGGCATTACCGCGTGGATATGAGCAGGGTCAGGCTGGACGAGATGCTGGACGACCTGGAGAGCGTGGAGCGGGTATCGGGCGAATGCTGTGTCATCGCGCTGCATTTCTTTGATATCACGGACCTGTCCGCGTACCAGCGTGAGAACTATGAGCAGAAGCCGGTTGTCGGCCTGATCTATATGGACAATTATGACGAGGCGATGGAGAGCGTTGAGGATGTGCGCCGGTCGATGCTGAGTGCGCTTGTCGACAGGCGTATCACGAAATATGTCTCATCGGTCGGCGGGCTGATCAAGACGCTGGAGAAGGACAAGTACCTGATGGTGGTGAACCGCAAGGGTCTTGAGGCGCTGGAGGAGGATCGTTTCTCAGTGCTCGAGGATGTCAAGACAGTCAATATCGGCAATGCAATTAGCGTGACTGTCAGCATCGGTATCGGCACGGACAACGGTGACTATGCGCAGAATTTCGAGGCAGCGCGCGTCTCGATCGAGATGGCGCTGGCGCGGGGCGGCGACCAGGCGGTCATCAAGGATCACGACAAGATCACATTTTTCGGCGGCAAGACGCAGAGGGCGGAGCGCAATACACGCGTGCGTGCCCGCGTCAAAGCGCAGGCGCTGCGTGAGCTGATTGCGTCCCGCGAGCGTGTGATTGTCATGGGGCACAAGATCACGGATATCGATTCGCTCGGCGCGAGCGTCGGCGTGTGCAGGGCTGCGATGGAGGCCGGGAAACCGACGCATATCGTGCTCGGGGATATCAACAGCGGCATCCGCCCGTGGGTAAATATGCTGAAGGAGAGCGATGGCTACGGAGAGGGCGTTTTCCTGACGCACGAGCAGGCGATCGAACTGACGAACCAGAATACGGTCATCGTCGTAGTGGACACGAACAGGCCAGGCATGGCAGAGTGCGAGGAGCTTCTTTATCTGACGAAGACGATCGTCGTGCTGGACCATCACAGGCAGGGTACGGAGAAAATCGAGAATGCCTCCCTGTCCTATATCGAGCCGTCGGCATCGTCGGCGTGTGAGATGATAGCCGAGATTCTTCAATATTATAATGAAGGAGTCAGGGTCAGGGCGTTCGAGGCAGATTGTATTTATGCGGGCATTATCATAGACACAAATAATTTTGTCGCGAAGACGGGGATACGTACATTTGAGGCGGCCGCGTTCCTGCGGCGCTGCGGCGCGGATGTGACGCGCGTGCGCAAGGCGTTCCGCAATGACATGGATACGTACAAGGCGCGCGCCGAGGCAGTGCGCCATGCGGAGGCGTTCATGGGGTGCTATGCGATCAGCGTCTGCCCGGGCGATGGGCTTGAGAATCCGACGGTGATCGGCGCTCAGGCAGCGAACGAGCTGCTCAATATTATCGGAGTCAAGGCATCATTTGTGCTGACGGAATTCGACGACAAGATCTTCATCAGCGCACGTGCGATCGACGAGGTGAATGTCCAGATTATCATGGAGCGCCTCGGCGGCGGCGGCCATATGAATATAGCGGGGGCGCAGCTAATCGGTGTCGACATGGACGGCGCGCGCACGAAGCTGAAGGAAGTACTGACACAGATGACGAAAGAAGGAGCGATTTGATATGAAGGTTATTTTACTGCAGGATGTAAAATCCCTGGGGAAAAAGGGCGAGATAGTCGAGGTGAGCGAGGGCTACGCCCGCAATGTGCTGCTGAAGAAGGGGATCGGCAAGGAGGCGACAGGCCAGAATATGAATGACCTGAAGCTGCAGAAGGCCAACGCGGAGAAGGTGGCGCGGGAAATGCTCGCGGCTGCGCAGGCTCTGGCTGCCGAGATGAAGGATAAAAAGATCACTGTCGCGGTCAAAGCCGGCGAGGGCGGAAGAGTCTTCGGCTCTGTGTCGTCCAAGGAGATCGCGGAGGAGATCAGGAAGCAGCTCGGCTATGAGATCGACAAGAAAAAGATTATTCTCGACAGCCCGATCAAGGCGCTCGGCGTGACGAATGTCGGCATCCGCCTGCACACGAAGGTGACGGCGGAGATCGGGGTACACGTGGTAGAGAAATAAAACTGTCAGGCCGGGCGATATGCCTGGATCATATGCAGCGCCTGAGAGGAGGGGCATCGTGGAGGATACATTGCTGAAGCGGGTTATGCCGCACAGCGTTGAGGCGGAGCGGTCAGTCATCGGCGCGATGATCATAGACCGTGATGCCGTGACCGTTGCGACGGAGATGCTGACGGTTGAGGATTTTTATCAGAAGCAGTATGGCATCCTGTTTGAGGCGATATCGGAGCTATACAGGGAGAACAAGCCGGTCGACCTGGTCACGCTCCAGGACAGGCTCCGGGAGAAGGATGTGCCGCCGGAGATCAGCAGCCTTGAGTTCGCCGGCGACATGATCGCGTCAGTGCCGACCTCGGCGAATGTGCGCTATTATGCGGAGATCGTGTTGGAGAAAGCGCAGCTGCGCCGTCTGATCAAGGCCAACGAGGATATTGCTGCGGCATGCTACGCGGGGACGGAGAGCGCCGGTGATATTTTTGAAGCGGCGGAGAAGCAGCTGTTCCAGGTGCTCCAGCGCAGGTCAAACGAGGATTTTACGCCGATCAAGGAGATCGTGCTCAATGCGCTCGACCACATCGAGGCGGCGAGCCGCTCCAAGGGCAGCGTGACCGGCCTGGCGACAGGCTTTATTGATCTCGATTACAGGACATCCGGCTTCCAGCCGTCCGACCTGATCCTGATTGCCGCCCGCCCTTCCATGGGGAAGACAGCGCTGGCGCTGAACATCGCGGAGTACATGGCATTCCACAACGGCCTCACGGTTGCTGTTTTCAGCCTTGAGATGTCCAAGGAGCAGCTCGTCAACCGCCTGTTTTCGCTGGAGTCGCGCGTTGATGCGCAGCTGTTGCGGAACGGCAACCTGAGCGACAGCGACTGGACGAACCTGATCGAGGCCGCCGGGACGATCGGGCGGTCGAACCTGATTATCGACGATACGCCGGGTATTTCGGTCGCGGAGCTCCGCAGCAAATGCCGCAGGTTCAAGCTTGAGCACAATCTGGGGATCGTTATGATCGATTATCTGCAGCTCATGCAGAGCAGCAGGCGGGCTGAGTCGAGGCAGCAGGAGATTTCGGATATCTCACGTTCGCTCAAGGAGATTGCGCGCGAGCTCCAGGTGCCTGTGGTGGCCCTGTCGCAGCTGTCGCGTGCCGTGGAGCAGAGGCCGGATCACAGGCCGATGCTTTCCGACCTGCGCGAGTCGGGCGCCATCGAGCAGGATGCCGATGTCGTGATGTTCATTTACCGTGATGACTATTACAACCACGATACCGACAAAAAGGACGTGGCGGAGATCATTATCGCGAAGCAGAGGAACGGCCCGATCGGCACGGTCGAGCTCGCATGGCTGCCACGCTTCACGAAGTTTGCGAATATGAAGAAATGATTGATCCTGGTCAGGGGCCTCGAAACGGTATCATTTTTTGCCCCTGTCCTGTGGGCTACGCTGAGTATTTTTGATAGGTGCTGTCAGGAAAATGCAGGAAGGGTTCTAAATCCGGCGGCTTCCGCATATATATGTAAGAGAGGATTCCTGTGGAAAGGATTATGCCGCAGGGATTGGACTACATATACAGGGAGAAGCCGTTTATGAATGAGAGGGAGTATTCTGTTTCTGAGGCAGTGCAGCTTTCCGGGGTGCCGTCGCACGTGCTGCGCTACTGGGAAGAGGAGCTGTGTCTCGGGATCCGCAGGACAAGCCAGGGCCACCGCGTGTACACAGATGCGGATCTGGCGCTGTTCGCACGCGTAAAGGAGCTCAAGGACAAAGGCATTCAGCTCAAAGCGATCCGCACGCTGCTCGAAAATGAGACGCAGGGGAAGGCAGAGGATGGTTTTGCACGCCAGATCCGGGAGATCGAGCAGGCGGGGGAGGCGCACGTGGATGGGTATGCGGATAACTGCAAAGAGACGTACAGCGGCGAGGTCTGCGATATCACGCCTGCCGGTAATGCGGTGGACAGCCTCGCGCAGTTCGAGGCGATCCTGCGGCGGATCATCGAGGACGTCGTTTCGGAACAAAACGGGAAGCTGGAGCAGTCGATTGTGGATATACTGCACGATGAAGGAGAGGAATTATATGAAAGATACTGCCGCCTGGCGATGCGGGAGGCCGCTGCCGCAGGCAGGGACGGGCACAGGAAGGTACCGCTCCTGAAGCGGCTGCGCGATCGGATTTTCCTGGGATTCTGAGAGAGAAAAAGTGCGATCGGATAGGGGAGAGCCATCAACCCTATCCGCGCGCGCCGAGGGCGGCAGCGGCTCCGCCGCTGAAATACCTTGCCGCCCCGTGCGCATAAAAAAGAGGAGCTGTTGCCAGGCGACAGCTCCTCGTGGTATGTATGATTACTCAGCGGAAATAGCGCCTGTCGGGCAAACCGACTCGCATGTGCCGCACTCAAGGCAGGCATCCGCATCGATAACGTACTTGCCATCGCCCTCAGAAATAGCGTCTGCCGGGCACTCACCAGCGCATGTTCCACAAGCTACACACTCATCAGAAATTACATATGCCATGATTTTGTCCTCCTTTAAAATATACGATCCGGCTCCTGGCTGGAACCTTTGCCTTATTCTAATACAAGGGGCAATGGTTAGGCAAGCATAACCATGTAGATTCTTCTGTATTTCTCAAGGAACAAAGCAGCAGTTCAGATGGTTCCTGCGAATCTCCTGCCCGTCCGGCAGGGCTATGGCCGCTTAAGAGTTTTTTCATTTTTATCTCAGCCGCTGTATCTTGCACATCCCGGACAAACGTATTATAATGGACAAGTATAAAACAAAGGAGGGAGAAACCCGATGGCAGTGAAGATTACGAAGGATATGACAATCGGTGAGATTATCAATATCAACCAGGGGCTGATTCCAGTGCTGATGGCAGGCGGGATGCATTGTGTAGGATGCCCGTCGTCACAGATGGAGACTCTTGAAGAAGCGGCTATGGTTCACGGGATCGAGACCGATCTGCTTCTTACGAGGCTGAATGCATATCTGGAAGCGCTGGAGAACTGAGTATTGAGTATCCACGTAAGGAGCTGCGGCAAAATATGAGAGACGGTCTTTTGCGGGAACGGATTTTACATTTTGCCGCGGTTTTTTTCAGAGCTGCGGAAGGATTTCGTTACAGCCCGGCCTGCCTGAACTGTAAGTGAGGCCGGGATTCCTGTAGCTTCGGGCATGAGACAGGGGATGAGGCTGTCGGTGCGGACTGGTACGAGATATCATAAGGGGATGGAGAGATGCGGATTTTTGACGCTTTGTCGGCGGCGAATACCGGGAAAAAGAAGACGGTCCGGAAATTCAGCCTGTCGACGGTATGGGGAGAGCAGGCCGGGACGGACAGAGTGCTGCCGGAATATCCGCGGCCACAGCTTCGCAGGGATAATTGGGTCTGCCTGAATGGAGTGTGGAGCTATGCGTTCACGAAGAAAGGGAGCCGCCCGGACCAGCCGGACGGAGAGATTCTTGTGCCGTTTTCCCCCGAGAGCTGCAGGTCTGGTGTGAACAGGACGCTGAAGCCGGGGGAATTCCTGTGGTACTTCCGCACGGTTGCACTGCCGGAGCCCCTGCCTGTGGGACACAGGCTGATCCTGCATTTCGGGGCGGTTGACCAGTCGTGTACCGTATGGTGGAACGGCAGGGTTGCCGGACGCCACCAGAACGGGTATCTTGCTTTTTCCTTTGACGTGACAGAATATATCAGGCACGGGACGAACAACCTCATGGTCCGTGTCCAGGATGATACGGATACCGGCTGCCACTGCCGGGGCAAGCAGGCGCTGAGGCCGGGCGGGATGTTTTACACGGCCCAGAGCGGGATCTGGCAGACGGTCTGGATGGAGTGGGTGCCGGAGAATTATATTAAAGACCTGAGGCTGACGCCGCTGTATGACGAGCGCGCGGTGCGCGTGGAGGTCACGCTGGAGCGGCCCGAACGGCTTGAGATACAGATGGAATGGGATGGCGACGCATATTGCCACCATGTGAATCAGCGCGATTTTAAGGGTGAGGCCAGTTATTGCTGCGAACTCCCGGTGCAGGGGTTCTGCCCGTGGAGCCCGGAGCATCCGTTCCTCTATGATATACGTGTGCGGGCAGGAGACGACGAGGTGCGCAGCTATTTTGCGATGCGCAAGTTCTCGGTTGGCGTGGATGCCAGGCAGAGGCCGAGGCTGATGCTGAACGACCAGCCATACTTTTTTAACGGAGTGCTTGACCAGGGGTACTGGCCGGAGAGCCTGTATACGCCGCCGGATGACCAGGCAATGGTTTTTGATATCCAGAGGATGAAGGAGCTCGGCTTCAATACGATCCGCAAGCATCTGAAGGTTGAGCCGATGCGCTGGTATTACCACTGCGACCGCCTCGGCATGGTCGTATGGCAGGATATGGTGAACGGAGGCGGACGGGTGTGGATGCCGTTTGTCTGCTATCTGCCGACGGTGTTCCCGTTCGTGGCAGCACACGTAAAGGACAGCCATTATACCCTGTTCGCACGGTCAGGCCGCATGGGGCGGCGGCAGTGGGAGGAGGAGTGCCTTGCGACGGTGCGGCAGCTTGCGAACTGCCCATGCATCGGTATGTGGGTGCTGTTCAACGAGGGCTGGGGCCAGTTTGACGCGCTGCGCATTGCGCGTCAGGTCAAAAAGGCCGACCCTGACCGGCTGGTCGACCATGCGAGCGGCTGGTACGACCAGGGCGGCGGAGACGTGAAGAGCGTACATAACTATTTCCGGCCGCTCCGCATGAAGAAGGACAAAAGGCCATATGTGATTTCCGAGTATGGCGGCTGCACCTGCCCGGTGCCGGGACATATTTTTGCGGACCGTGCCTATGGTTACCGCGCCTGCGGCAGCACGGACGAGCTGACGGAGGCATTTGACGCCTTGCAGCGCAGGGTACATATGCTTGCGGAGAAGGGACTTTCGGGGGCGGTCTATACGCAGCTCTCGGATGTGGAGGAGGAGCTGAACGGGCTGTATACGTACGATCGGAAGTGCTGCAAGGTAGAGAGGCTGTAGGAACGCGTAAATTCAGCCATTACACGTTATTGTTCACGGCCATGCCGGCCGTTCACGGCAACCATTACACCAATAATTGACACTCATTTCGCAATAATTTGCTTGTGATTCATGTCAGGCAGTAGTAAAATATATGGCAGAATACTGTGTTTGCGGCGGAATTTTTGCGGGAAATTAGTAAATATGATCAAATTATCTGGGATAAACCGAAATGGAGACTAAGCAAGTATGGAAAGAATGCTGTTTGTGTATAATCCCAGATCAGGCAAAGGACTGATCCGGACGCATCTATCGGCGATTATGGAACGTTTTTCCGCGGCCGGTTATGATATCACAGTGTATCCGACCAAGAAGGCAATGGATGGCTGTGGGATCGTTGAGCAGCGGGCCTCAGATTTTGATATGATTGTCTGTTGCGGCGGCGACGGGACGCTCGATGAGGTCGTGACAGGCCTGATGCACAGCGGGACGCAGCGCACGGTCGGATATATTCCGGCCGGGAGCACGAACGATTTCGCGAACAGCGTGGGCATCCCGAAGCAGATGGAGCAGGCTGCCCGCGTGATTGTGGAAGGCGTGCCCTATGCGTGCGACATTGGGCGTTTCAATGAGGACTATTTTGTTTATGTGGCGGCTTTTGGCCTTTTTACGGATGTATCTTACCAGACAAACCAGGATCTCAAGAATGTGCTCGGCCATGCCGCGTACATCGTGGAGGGTATGAAGCGGGTCGGCACATGGAAGACGTGTATGCTCCATATCGAGAGCGATGTGTATACAGACTCCGGCGAATTTGTATTTGGTATGATCACGAATTCCAATTCGGTCGGGGGCTTCCGTGGCCTGCCGGGCAGCAATATTGACCTGAGTGATGGCCTGTTCGAGGTCATGTTGGTGCGCGCCCCGCAGAATCTGGCCGATTGGCAGGAGATTATCAGCGCGGTGCTGATGCATGACGAATCGAACAGCAATGTCGTGCGGTTCAAGGCCCACCGGCTGAAGATCACCTCGGATACGCCCGTGGCGTGGACGCGCGACGGTGAGAACGGCGGCGAGCATACGGAGGTGGTGCTCGAGAATGTGCAGCAGGTGCTCAGCATCATGACGGAGGTGCCCAAAGAGCCTGCGGCGCACAGGGCGGTGATCTGAGCGGCTGCCATGAAATAGCTTAGGAACTGATAAATACCAGGAATGTCCGGCGTATGGCCTGGGCTGGCCTGAGACGGAAAGGAGAACAATATGTTATATGTAGGGGTGGATCTCGGCACATCGGCGGTCAAGCTGCTGCTGATGGACGGAGCCGGAAAGATCCGGAAGATTGTGTCAAAGGAGTACCCGATCTATTTCCCGCATCCGGGCTGGTCGGAGCAGAAGCCGGAGGACTGGTTTGAGCAGACGATGGCCGGCCTGAAGGAGCTGCTCGCGGACTGTGATAAGAGCCAGGTGGCGGGCATCAGCTTCGGCGGGCAGATGCACGGTCTCGTGATCCTGGACGGGCAGGACCAGGTGATCCGCCCGGCGCTTCTGTGGAATGACGGGCGCACCTATGAGGAGTGCGATTACCTCAACAATGTGATCGGCAAGGAGAAGCTCTCCGAATACACGGCGAATATCTCGTTCACAGGCTTCACGGCGCCGAAGCTCCTCTGGGTGAAGAACAAGGAGCCGGAGAATTTTGCGCGCATCGCGAAGATCATGCTGCCGAAGGATTATATCGCTTACCGTCTCTGCGGCGTACATTGCACGGATGTATCCGATGCGTCCGGTATGCTGCTGTTTGACGTGAAGAACCGCCGCTGGTCGCGGGAGATGCTGGAGATCTGCGGCGTCCGCGAGGAGCAGATGGCGAAGATCTATGAGAGCTATGAGGTGGTCGGCACGCTGCTGCCGGAGATCGCCGCCGAGCTGGGCGTGCCGGAGACAGTCAGGGTGGCTGCGGGCGCAGGCGACAACGCAGCCGCAGCGGTCGGCACAGGCACAGTTGGAGACGGCATGTGCAATATCTCGATTGGCACGAGCGGTACGATCTTCATCTCCTCGGAGAAGTTCGGTGTGGACAAGTTTAACGCGCTGCACGCATTCGCGCACGCGGATGGCCATTATCATCTGATGGGCTGTATGCTGAGCGCGGCGAGCTGCAATAAATGGTGGATGGATGAGATCATCGGCACGCAGGACTATGCGGCGGAGCAGGCCGCGATTGGGAAGCTCGGCGAGAACCACGTATATTTCCTGCCGTACCTGATGGGTGAGCGTTCCCCGCACAACAATCCGAACGCGCGCGCGACCTTCATCGGCATGACGATGGACACGACGAGAGCCGATATGACGCAGGCGGTGCTGGAGGGCGTTGCGTTTGCATTGCGTGATTCGCTTGAGGTGGCGAAGGCGCTCGGCATCCGGATCGAGCGCACGAAGATCTGCGGCGGCGGCGCGAAGAGCCCGCTCTGGAAAAAGATCATTGCGAATGTGCTGAACCTCAAGGTAGATGTGATCGAGAGCGAGGAAGGGCCGGCGCTTGGCGGCGCGATCCTCGCGGCGGTGGCCTGCGGGGAGTACGCGTCGGTGGAGGACGCGGCGGCGAAGCTCGTGAAGATCATCGATACGGTTGAGCCGGATCCGGAGCTGGTGGCGAAGTACGAGGAACGGTACGCGCAGTTCAGGGAGATCTATCCGGCCTGCAAGCCGTTGTTTGACATCATTAAGTGACACAGGCAGCGTTGAAAGGAGATGTTTGAGATTATGGAGATGAAAAAGGTAACAGATGCGTCATTCCGGAAATACGGACGCATTGTGGAGGGAATCGATTTTTCCGGCCTGGTGGCAGCCCTGAATGAGAGCACGCCGATCCCGGAGGATGTCGCCTATGAGCCGTCTGTCGCGGTGCTGGAGGAGCTCCCGGTATTTGAAGAGCTGCAGACAAAGGCCTACGGCGAGCTGCCGATCCAGATCGGCTACTGCAACGGCCACAATTACAAGCTCAACGCCGTTGAGTACCACCGCTCGTCCGAGATCAATGTCGCGGGTACGGATGCCATCCTGCTCGTAGGCTGGCTGCCGGACGTGGCGGATGACTATACATATGACACGTCCCTGGTCGAGGCGTTCCTTGTGCCGAAGGGGACGGCTGTCGAGCTGTTCGCGACGACGCTCCACTATGCGCCTTGCAGCGCGGGGGAGGGCGGCTTCCAGGTAGCGATCGTGCTCCCGAAGGGCACGAATCTCGATCTCGAGGCAGGCCACGCAGGCGGCGAGGATGCCCATCTGACGGCGAAAAACAAGTGGCTGATCGGCCATCCGGAGGGTGGGCTGCCAGAGGGGTCCCCGATGGGGCTTGTGGGCGAGAATATCTGCATCCGGTAATGTCTGCAGGCAGGCATGCGGCGGGTGCGCAGCCTGGGACGAGACAGCAGCAATCTGGCACATTGTGCCGCGCCAGCGCGGTATAATCAGCCGTTCCCGCGCGTGCGGGCGCGGCAATCATACAAAACAGTAGGAGGACAAGAACAATGATTAACATTCCCAAAATCAAGGTTGGTATTGTGGCGGTCAGCCGCGACTGTTTCCCGGAATCTCTTTCCGTGAACAGGAGGAAAGCGCTTGTAGATGCCTACAAGGCGAAATACGACGAGGCGGATATCTACGAATGTCCGGTCTGTATCGTTGAGAGCGAGATCCATATGGTACAGGCTCTTGAGGATGTCAAGGCTGCAGGCTGCGAGGCTCTGTGCGTATACCTCGGCAACTTCGGCCCGGAGATTTCCGAGACGCTTCTCGCGAAGCATTTCGACGGCCCGTCCATGTTCATCGCAGCGGCTGAGGAGAGCCAGAACGACCTGAGCGACGGCCGTGGCGACGCATACTGCGGTATGCTGAACGCGAGCTACAACCTGAAGCTGCGGAACATCCGCGCTTACATTCCGGAGTACCCGGTGGGCACAGCGGATGAGTGCGCAGACATGATCCACGGCTTCCTGCCGATCGCCCGTGCGGTGGTAGGACTTCAGAACCTGAAGATCATCAGCTTCGGGCCGCGTCCGTTGAATTTCCTGGCATGCAACGCGCCGATCAAGCAGCTCTACAATCTCGGCGTTGAGATCGAGGAGAACTCCGAGCTTGACCTGTTCGAGGCGTTCAACAAGCATGCAGGCGATGAGCGTATCCCGGCGGTTGTGAAGGATATGGAGAATGAGCTGGGCGCAGGCAACAAGAAGCCGGAGGTCCTGGCGAAGCTTGCCCAGTACGAGCTGACGCTGCTCGACTGGATCGAGGCGCACAAGGGCTACCGCAAATATGTTGCGATCGCAGGCAAGTGCTGGCCGGCATTCCAGACACAGTTCGGCTTTGTCCCGTGCTATGTCAACAGCCGCCTGACGGGCAAGGGCATCCCGGTATCCTGCGAGGTGGATATTTACGGTGCGCTTTCCGAGTTTATCGGCACGTGCGTGAGCAACGATTCCGTGACGCTGCTTGACATCAACAATTCCGTACCGGCGGATATGTACGAGGAGGCAATCAAGGGCAAATTCAATTACACGCACAAGGATACCTTCATGGGCTTCCACTGCGGCAATACCTGCTCCTCCAAGCTGACCAGCTTCAACATGAAGTACCAGAAGATCATGGCGAGGAGTCTCCCGATCGAGGTGACGAACGGCACGCTCGAGGGCGACATCATCCCGGGCGATATCACGTTCTTCCGCCTGCAGAGCACGGCGGACAGCATCCTGCGCGCCTATGTGGCACAGGGCGAGATCCTTCCGGTAGCGACGAAGTCCTTCGGCGGTATCGGCGTATTTGCGATCCCGGAGATGGGACGCTTCTACCGCCACGTCCTGATTGAGGGCAACTTCCCGCATCATGGCGCTGTTGCGTTCGGGCATCACGGCAAGTCTCTCTTTGAGGTGTTCAAGCTGATCGGAGTCTGCCCGTGCGAGATCGGGTACAACCATCCGGCAAGCGTACCGTACAAGACGGAGAATCCGTTCGCGTAATCAGAGAAACGTCAGCCCGAGTGTCTGGCGAACCGGTCGGAGACCGTCAGAGGAAAGGCTGACAGCCATACAGATAATTTCAGGAGGGGCACTGCGCAGTCTGCACAGAAGCCCCTTTCTGTCAGGGAGAAAAAATGGAGAAAAAAATATTTGGAACAATCAAGGATGGCGTCGTGGTCTCGACGTATTCCTTTACAAACAAAAATAAAGTCACGATGGTCGTGACAGACCTCGGTGCGACGCTGGTCAGCCTGGCCGTGCCGGACCGCGACGGCGTGCTGCGCGATGTAGTGCTGGGCTATGATACGCCGCAGGATTATATAGATAACACCTGCTATTTCGGTACCGTGATCGGCCGCAGCGGCAACCGCATCGATAAGGGGCGTTTTGTGATCAATGGGAAAACATACCAGCTCGCAGTCAACGACAATGAGAACAATCTCCACAGCGGCCCGGACGGGTATGACAAACGCAGGTGGGATGTGGAGGAGATCGACGAGGCCGCAAACAGTATCCGCCTCGCACTCGACAGCCCGGATGGGGACCAGGGCTTCCCGGGGAACCTCCACATTACAGTGACGTATACCCTGACGGATGAAAACGAGGTCGTGCTGCACTATCACGGCAAGGCGGATGCAGACACGGTTGTAAACATGACGAACCACAGCTACTTCAACCTTGCCGGACACGAGACCGGCTCGATGGAGGACCAGCTTCTGACGATCCATGCGGATTATTATACGAAGATCCGCGATTTTCAGGCGATCCCGACCGGGGAGCTGGTGCCGGTCGAGGGGACTCCGATGGATTTCCGCACGGCGAAGCCGATCGGCCGCGATATCGAGGCGGACTATGAGCAGATGAAATTTGTCGGCGGCTATGACCACAATTATGCTCTTTCTGAGCGTCCGGGGGAGCGCAAGCTGATGGCTGAGGCGTATTGTGAAAAGACGGGCATTGCGATGCAGGCATATACCGACTGCTGCGGGATGCAGTTCTATGCGGGCAACTGCATCGCGGACCAGAGGGGCAAGGGCGGCGTATCCTATACGAAGCGCCATGGCTTCTGCCTCGAGTCCCAGTATTACCCGAATGCGGTCAACCAGGAGAATTTTGCGTCCCCGCTCCTGAAGGCAGGGGAGGAGTACGATTCGGTGACA
>CAYRKA010000042.1:0-17628 GCA_964424785.1 uncultured Lachnospiraceae bacterium
TGGACGGGTTTCAGCAGCAGTTTCAGAACTGGGTGCTGATTGAAACGCTGATGCGTGGGGAGCCCGGCAGTACGCCGGTAGAGTTTGACGGCAGTACGGTTCTGCAGGGCGGCGATGTGATCGCCGTGATCGGTGACCTGGAAGAGATGGGAGCGCTTTCGGGGACAGGGGCGGAAGAAGTAACGGATGCCGTGTACCAGAAGGTGTATATTGTCAAGCAGAGGGTTGTCGTGACCAGGACAATGACCGCAGAAGATATGAGCGGAGTATTTGCCTCCCATGTGATTGTCAGCGATGTGACGCGGGAGGGGAAAACGATCCCCGATGTATCGGACGGCCTGCAGCGCGGCGACAGGGCCACGCTGATCGGGAGCCGGAAATTTGTGGAACAGACCATCAAAAAAATCGGTTACCCGGTTGATAACAGTGATGAGACAAACGTGATTTTTATGAGCTGTGGTATGGTGCTTGGCATACTAGTGGGGCTTTTATCCATCACATTGGCAGGCGTACCCATTGGCCTGGGCACCAGCGGCGGCCTGATCCTGCTCGGCATCCTGTGTGGTTGGTACAATGACAAACACCCCAACCGCGGGCACATCAGCCCTGGCGCGCGCTGGTTTATGAAGAGTGTCGGCCTGAATCTGTATGTCGGCTGCCTGGGCCTTGCCTCCGGCGCGACCTTTATCTCTTCTCTTAAGGAAATGGGCATCCTGATGATCCTGTCAATATTGCTGATGTCCTTCCTGCCGCACCTGCTTACGGCATATTTCGGCAAATTTGTGCTGAAGCTGAGCCCTGTTGAAATACTGGGCGGGATCTGCGGAGCCGGCACTAACACGGCGGCTATGAATGCCCTCAATGATGAGACCGGCAGCAGCGTTTTTGCCGCGTCCTACACCCCAGCCTATGCCATGGCCAACATCACCCTGACTTTCCTGGGCGTGATTTCGCTGGTATTATTCCATTAGGCCGCCCAATCGGCTTTTGACGGGTAAATCATATAATATGAGTTCACAAGGATACTTTTATAGGAAACGAAAGGAGGTATTTATGAAATACCGTATCAGAGGGAAGGTGCTGAGCCTTCATGGCATATACCGGGTTTTCGATGAGGAAGAAAATATACGGTATCATGTAAGTCAAAACGCGGTATCCATTACGAATAAGACATACCTGTATAATGAGACTGATGAGCAGATTGCGTTCATACACCGCAAGATCATTTCCATGCATTATGTGCATTATGTGGAGATGGCAAACGGTGAGTCCGCAGAGATCAGTGAGGAAAAAATCATCCAGCTTCACGACAATTTTGAGATCGACGGCTTTGGATGGCGGGTAAAGGGGAGTATCACAGGCCACAATTTCGAAATTCTGGACGGAACGGGTCAGATCATCGCGGAAGCCAGGGAAAAATGGATTTCCATCGGTGATTCCGTGTGCGTGGACATTCCGGATGCTGCCAATACAGAGAAGGTGATCGCTGTATTGATTGCAATTCTGCTGATACAGAGAGATCGAAGAAATAATATGACGAATGCATCCAATAGCGCATCCGGCTCTGCGCAGTGACAGATCATTTTGACAGGAGCCCCATTCTGTCAGGGTTGCCCGGATGGGGATAATCGGTTATACTTGTACCCGTGGGGAATCGGAATACGCGGTTGCCGGATGGGAAGGGGATTGATTATGGAATTTAAAAATCGGGAAGGGGAGCTGGAATCCTGCCTGCGCATCGAAAAAGCCTCCGCAGAGGACGCGGAGGCGATGGCCGCAGTCATACAGGCTGTGTATGCGCAGATCGAAAAAAAAGAGTGGTATGTCCCGGATGACGCGGATTATATCCGGCATTTACTCGGGACGGGGGCCGGGCTAGGTTACAAGGCGGTCGAGCGGACGGGAGGGGAGATTGCAGCGGTCTTCACGGTTGCGTTCCCCGGGGATTCCCCCAAAAATCTGGGCTGCGAGATCGGCTTCCCGCGTGAGAAGCTGCTCGTCACGGCGACGATGGACTCGGCTGCCGTACTCCCGCAATACCGCGGCAACAGGCTGCAGTATCTTCTGATGCAGGAGGCGGAGCGGGAGCTGCGCGGGATGGGCTACCGTTATCTGATGTGTACGGTCCATCCGGACAACCGTTTCAGCAGGCAGAATATCCTCCGCCAGGGCTACCGCGTCATGAAGACGACGGAGAAGTACGGAGGGTATCTGCGGGACATCATGCTCAAGGAGCTATAGTAAACGGCGAAAGCTTTTTTTCTGATACCAGTACGCTACCGTCGCGATCTCATCCTCGCGCTCGAACAGCAGGTTGTCATGCTTGCCCATCGACTGGAGCGTGACGCGCAGCCGGTCGTGGAAATATATGGGATCCTCGAGGTGCCAGCGGTACAGCCCGCGCTCATGGATCGTGTTGTTGACATTGAGCTGTGCGTGGTACGGGTAGCCCATGTACGGCGCGCAAAAGGTCGTGTCGACGGTATGCCTGCCGTGATAGACGCCGAAACCCCAGGCGCCGCCGAAGTAGTCCTCTGTCCCGGTGCCGCAGATGGTCGGATAGTCCGTGTCGTCGTCAAGATAGAATTTCAGTTCGCCCTCGCACCAGCAGTAAGGCGCGAAGGAGCGGACGGACAGGTATGTCCCCGCGTATGTCCCTGCGCCGGTGATGTCGAGCAGCGTGTGGTCGCTGCCTGCCTGCACAGGGAAGCTTTTCCGGTACAGGGCGTGGAAATACTGCACATCCTCCGGGAACTCATTGCCGATGGTGTAGTCGATCTGGTAAAACAGCCTCGGGATCACGCTGCCGGAATGGTTCTCGATCACAATCCTCGCATGGGAACGGAATGGCATATGGAAAAAGACGTTCATCCCGCGGCGCGGATTGACCGCGATCGGAAGGGAATTGACGAGGCAGTCCTGGCCGAACCCACAGCAGAAAAATGAGCCGAGCGGGCTGTCGACTGCGGGGGCAGCGCTCCCGTCCCAGTACATGGTCAGCCGGATGCCCTCGAGCAGGCTGTCCGGCCGTCCGGGGTCATCAAGCAATGTGATCCAGATATGGTTGATCATGCCGGATCCTTCAATGTCGGCGAGCGTGACGGAAGCTTCTTGCGGGATGTTCAGAATGCAGGGCGCTCCTTTCCTGCCGATGCCAAGTTCAGAAGCGGCCATTCCGCCGCGGCCTCTTTCCCCGGCGGGGTTTTCTGCATTGATGGCGCGTGATTGTTCCGCGTGATAGAAAAGCATGGAATCGAGACTCATAATCATCCTCCTATGTGCGCAGCACATTCTTAATTATATGGTTTCCCCCTTCAAAAGCGGTTCCAGGATTGTTCCGCGCTTCGCGCCCTCACAATCCGCCCGATATCCGCATTCTCACCGCTTCATGCTCATATCGGGGCGGGCCATAAAGCCCTGGAATCATTATATACCGGCCGGCACTGCCGGGACGGCAGTGCTGGCGCGCACCTTCAGGATCGGCTGCAGCTCCTTTGACTGATAGTCCGTGGGATCCTGGATCGCTTTGAGCATTGCATCCACGAGGCTGTCTGCGATATCCTCGATGGGCTGGGCTACTGAGGTGAGAGGCGGATTGATGATGTCAGAAAATATGATATCGTCCACGCCTACTACAGACAGGTCCTGTGGAATCGAGAGATTGTAATTGTTGGATTCTTTATAAATACCGTAGGCAATCAGGTCATTGAATGCAAAAATTGCGGTCACCTCCTGGCCAAGCAGGTACGGGAGAGACCGGATACCGCCCTCGACAGAGAAATTGTCGTAGCAGATCAGTGACGGGTCTTCCCCGATCCCGAACTCGGCGAGTGCTTTGCGGTAGCCCTGGCAGCGAAGGGCGCAGACATCCAGGTTGCGCGGGCCTGCCGCGCAGCCGATGCGCCTGTGGCCCTGCTTCAGCAGATGGCGCGTCGCAAGATAGCCGACATGCACTTGGTCCACAGCGACCACCGAAATCTGGCGCTTATGGTCCGTATTTCTTCCATAGGATACAATGGGGGCGGTGAAGTGCTCGAGGATGTCATGGCATTTCTCAGCGGCGAAATCCGTGGAATCCTGGAAATCAAGCTGTGCCATGATCAGCCCGTCGACCTGCCGCTCCTGGAACGCCTGCAGATAGCGCCATGCCGTCCCGGGATTATAATCCGTGTAGCCGATCATAAGGGTAATGCCCTTGTCGAGGAGCTTCAGGCGGATCTTATTTGACAGGGTAGCCAGATACGGGTTGGTAGCGGACGAAATCAGCAGCCCGATGCTGTTGGTCATGTTGGTCACCAGGCTGACTGCCGCGTGGTTGGGATAGTAATTGAGGGCTTTGGCAGCCTGCCGGACCCTTGCTTTGGTCTCATCTGAAAGCTTTACCATTTTGTTGTTCATCACGTAGGACACGGTCGCGGTGGAAACTCCGGCGGCCTTTGCCACGTCTCTAATCGTTGCTCGCATAATATCATTCCCCATAGTAATTTAAACAGTTAAACAGATAACGGAGCTCTGCAAATTGCTCATTTAAACAGTTAAACTTATTCTCATTATACTGGAAAAAACTTTGGGAGTCAATAACAAAAAATGATTGAAAATTTGTGGCATTTTGCACAAAAATATTTTTTTCGGAAAAGGATTGTTGACAATGTGCTGACGGAATGATATACTCTGTCACAAATAAAGCAAGGGGTTACTTTACAACATTATTTAAACGCTTAAATTAAGGAGGAACAAACATGAAAAAGAAATTGTTAGCTGCTTTATTGTCAATCGCAACCGTATCCACGATGTGCGCGGGCTTCACCAGCTTTGCTGAGGAGGAGCCGGTTAGCCTGACCTTCGGGTTCTGGGGAGACGATGCGGAGGCATCCATGAAGATGGATCTTGCGAACCAGTACATGGAGGAGCATCCGAACGTAACGATCGAATTTGAGTACTGCAACGGCAACGATTACCTGACCAAGCTGCAGACTTGGCTTTCCGCGAACGAGACGCCGGACGTGTTCGGCATCGCGAACGACCATCTGGTGATCTGCCAGGATACGGATCTGTTCGAGGATCTTACCCCGTACATTGAGCAGGACGGCCTGGCTGACCTGTGGGACTTTGAATCCGCAAAGAGCGCATATACGCTGAACAATGGCACGCTTTCCGCGGTTCCATTCGTGAACAAGACCTTTGCGATGGCATACAACAAAGATCTGTTTGACCAGGCAGGCGTCGAGTATCCGACAGCGGACTGGACAGAGGAGGATATGTTCGCGGCGGCAGAGAAGATCAATGCGCTGGGCGACGACATCTATGGTCTGAGATGGGGCGTTCGTGTCCCGGAGTTTTACCGCAACCTGTACGGCAATATGTTCTATGACACGGTCAGCTACACGATGAACGTGGCGGACAATGCTGAGTTCAAGGCAGCCGTTACGATGTTCTCTGACAGCATCATCAACGGGCTTGCCCCGGACGAGACAGAGGGCGCGATCTCCACAGGCGGCTTTGAGACAGGTAAGTTCGGCATGGCGCTTTCCGCCACATGGGATATCGCAGTATATCAGAATTCCATCAACGGCTCATTCAACTGGGATGTTGTAGAGCTTCCGATGAACACAGAGTTCAATACCCGCTGGCTCACGACGCTGCGTGCTAACGGCTGGAGCATGAGCTCATACGCAGAAAACAAGGATGCGTGCTGGGATTTCATCAAGTTCCTTTCAACGTCTGAGGCTTCCGCGAAGGGCGCTTCCACAATCGGTATCCCGGCTCTGAATTCTTATCTGGAGAGCGATGAGTACATGAATGATTTTGGGACCGGTTCGGAATACAACAAGTCTGTATTCATCAATATGATGGACAGCACGACATCATTCTTCAACCTCGGTGCGCTTGCTGAGGTGAACGACCTGGCAAAGACAGATTACGAGAAGATTCTTGCAGGATCCATGACGGTAGACGATATGATCTCGGATCTTGATATGCAGGGTTCCTCGATCTTTGCGTCCTACGGATATTGATTCCCGCGAGTCAGGGGAAACCTCGACCGAGGGGGCCGCGGCTCTGACTGCGGCCCCTTTTCTTTTTTGCACACAGGGCGGCAAGGTATTTCGGCGGCGGAGCCGCTGCCGCAGCACACTTTCGCGCGGACGGATAAGGTCGATATATACAGAAAATCGGAGGATTGAGATGAAGAAAAGGAAAAAATCCAAACATTTAAACCGTGATACGAAGTATTTCTGGTTGTTTATTCTCCCGTGGGTAATTGGCTTCCTGGCTTTTACCCTGATGCCCATGATCTATTCCTTCGTTATTTCTTTCACCAACTGGAATGGGCAGTCGGTAATGAATTTCATGGGAATCAAGAATTACATTAACATATTTACGAAGGACAAGACGTTCGGGCTTTCGCTGCGCAATACGTTCTTCTACATTTGCGTATCGGTGCCGCTGAACACGGTATTTTCCATTTTCCTTGCGACGATGCTGAACAGGAAGCTTCCGGGCTCCAACCTGTTCCGAGGGATCTTTTACCTGCCGACCATCTGCACCGGCGTGGCAATGTACATTACCTGGACTTATCTTTTGAATGGGACGAACGGATATCTCAATACCCTTCTTGAGCGGATCGGGATCCCGGGGCAGAACTGGCTGGGTCAGTCCGGTACGGCAATGCTTTCGATTATCTTCATGGATATGTTCAACATCGGTACGGCGATGACGATCGTGCTTGCCGGGCTCCAGGATGTCCCGCGTGACTATTATGAGGCTGCGGAGCTGGACGGCGTGTCGCCCATACAGCGGTTTACGAAAATCACGTTCCCGATGATCAGCCCGGTCGTATTCTTCAACGTGCTGATGGCGATCATCAAGGGGCTTCAGATTTTTACCCAGCCATACGTCATGACGCAGGGAGACCCGGCACAGTCGACCTACGTGTACGGTCTCTATCTGTATAACACAGCCTTCTCGTACGGCAAATTCGGATATGCGTCCGCACTTGCGTGGGTGCTGTTTGTCATTATCATTATAATCACCGGTGTGATCATGGGGACGTCAAAGTTCTGGGTGTTCTATCGGGAGGAGGTGTGACCATGAAAAGGAAAAAGAGAAATAAAGCGATGGTTGGCAAGGTTGTGGCAGAGGTGGTCCTGGTGCTCCTGGCGCTTCTGTTCCTGTTGCCGATCGTGTGGATGTTCGCCACGTCTCTGAAGACGCAGGCGCAGATGACAGATCCGACAAAGCTGTTTACCTTCCCGGTATCCTTCCGCGCATACGTTGAAGGCTGGGGTGGAGGAAGATTTCTTACCTATATTAAAAATACGGTTGTGATCAGTGTGCTCTGCGTGACGGGAACGCTGATCAGCTGTTCTCTCGCGGCTTTCGGTTTCGCGAAATTCCAGGTGAAGGGCAAAAATATCATTTTCATGGTAGTGCTGGCGACGATGATGGTGCCGACTACTGTGACGCTGATCCCGATGTACATTCTGTATTCGAAGCTGCACTGGCTGAACACAATCACGCCTCTGGTACTTCCCTCGTTCTTCGGGGCGAGCGCCTACAATATATTCCTGCTGCGTCAGTTCTTTGCGGGCCTGCCGAACGAGCTGTCGGAGGCTGCGGCGATCGACGGTGCGGGCTGGCTTCGGATTTACAGCCAGATCTATATGCCGAATGCGAAGCCGGCGCTGATCGTAGTCGTGATTAACCAGCTCGTATTCTGCTGGAATGACTATATGGGACCGTTGATTTACCTGGGCAGGCCGGCAAACTTCACAATCGCCCTGGGTCTGAACGCGTTTAAGGGTGAGATGGGTGCGACAATGGATATCGGGCCGCTGATGGCGATGGCGTTTGTCACGATCCTGCCGGTACTGCTCCTGTACCTGTTCTTCCAGAGATACTTCGTGGAAGGCATAGCAGCATCTGGAATTAAAGGGTAATTTGTGGTACAATGGCTGGAACGGGAGGGAGAAGATGAGCCAGTATCGGGATAAGGTGTATGCAGGTATCCTCGGGAAGGTTGTCGGAGTGTATTTTGGGCGTCCTGTTGAGGGATGGCCTTACGGGAAGATCAGGGACCGGTTCGGTATCGTGGATCACTATGTGGCGGATGAGGTGGGTGTGCCGCTTCACGTGGCGGATGACGACCTTGCCGGGACATTTACCTTTTTTAATGCGGTGGAGGACCACAGGGGCGATATCAGGAGCCTTACAGCGGAGGATTTCGGGAACGCCTGGCTGGATTATGTCATTGAAAACAAAACGGTTTTCTGGTGGGGCGGCATCGGCCGTTCTACCGAGCATACGGCGTTTCTGCGGTTGAAAGAGGGGATAAAAGCGCCGGAGAGCGGTTCGGCCGCCCTGAACGGCATTGGGGTCGCGGAGCAGATCGGGGCGTTGATTTTTATCGAGGCACTGGCGTTCCTGTGCCCTTCCGACCCGGAGCTTGCCCGGTATCTTGTGCGTCAGAGCGCGTCGGTCAGCCATGACAAAATGGCGCTTGAGGCGGCCTGCTTTTTTGCGTCAATGGAGTCCATGGCGTTTTCCGAGCGGAATTTGGACCGGCTGCTGGACGAAGGGCTGCGGCTTTGCGGCTATGCACCGCTTATACAGCTCGTAGAGTGTGTCCGGGAGGAGACGCTGCGGATCGGGGAGTTCCGGCAGGTACGCGGCTGGCTGGAGGAGAATTACGGATATGCGCGCTATCCGGGCAACTGCCATGTGGCTCCGAATCTCGCGCTGATGATCGCGTGCCTGCTGCTCGGGGGCGACAGCTTCTCAATGGCGATGCGGTACTGTATTTCCAGCGGCTGGGACACAGACTGCAATGGAGGGAATATCGGTGCGCTGAATGCGGTCCGACTGGGCCTTGGCTCTATGAAGAATGAATTTGACTACCTCACGCCGGTTGCGGATCTCTTTTACAGTATTGCAGGCAACGCAGGCGCGGGTGTGACAGATGCGGTGCAGCAGACGAACCGGATCGTGGTGCAGTACAACCGTCTGTACCATGAGAAGGAACCGGTGGATGGCGCTAGGTATTCGTTCTCGCTGCCGGGTTCGGTGCAGGGCTTCGTGCCGTGCCCTGTGCTGGGAGAGGACGGGATGCGACGCGACCGGGGCTCTGTACCGTGCCCTGTTTCGCGGGAAGGTACGGCAATGTCAAACGATCGGAGCTTTGTCTCATGTTCCGTGCCGGGCGGGAATACCGGGATGCCGTACAATCGGAATCTGGAGGTTCCGGGAGAGAATGGCCTTGTCATCTCCGTGAAGGGGCATCGTGCGGCTGTGTCGACACCTTGTATGTGGGAGCCGTCGGACCGGCAGGACAATTATCAGCTGATTGCGAGCCCGACGCTGTATGAGACACAGACAGTGACGTTTACGGCGGAGCCGCTTGTCGGCACGCCCGCTGTTGCGCCGTATATCGTGTATTTTGATTTTGATGACCGGGAGCGGGTCGTGAAGGGCCCGTCTGCCGCCCTGAAGAGGCGGCAGGAGCTTCAGTGGAAGATCCCGGCGATCGGGGGATTTACGATCGGCCGGTTCGGCTTCTGTGTGGAAGGGAAGGATGGAGACCGCGCATTGATCCGCAGCCTGGACTGGGCAGGCGCGCCGGAAGCGCTGCGCATCCGTGGCTCCCTCCGGAATTATGATCTGGGATGCGCGAATATGCAGCTTCAATCGTTCGTAGCATCTGCGAAGCAGTTTTCGTTTGACGCGAGGAGGACGTTTGTTGTTTCTGATACGGAGCGCGGCGGAGTAGCGGTCACAGGAACGGACGGATGGAAGGATTACTGCGTGGAATGCCTGGTCAATCCGAGCCTGAATGAGCGGTTTGGACTAATCGGGCGTGTGAGAGGGCTGCGCCGCTATTACGGCGTGCTGCTCGACCGGGCCGGTCGGCTGCGGCTGATCGCGCGGGAGGGTGCGGAGGAGACGGTGTTGGCCGGGCGGCAGGTGGCGTTCGGGACAGATATGGATTATCCGATGAGCCTTTCAATGTGTGGGAAACGGATACGGGCTGAATTTGATGGACAGGTATTGGAGGCGGAGGACGGCCGGTATGTGTGCGGAGGCTGCGGCTTCGCTGTGGACGCGGGGACATTCCTTGTGTCGGATTTTTGTGTGCGGGCGCGAAGCGCGGAACAATCCGGGAATCAGCTTTTGAAGGGTAACTCATAATACTTAAGAAGAGGAACTACAGTATGGACAAATATTTTCCGGGATATCATTTCAGGCCGGAGAAAAACTGGATGAATGACCCGAATGGCCTGATCTGGCATAATGGCTTTTATCATATGTTTTATCAGTACAATCCGAATCAGGATATCTGGGGAGATATTCACTGGGGACACGCGAGGTCGAAAGATCTGATCCACTGGGAGGAGTGCCCGGTGGCTTTCGGGCCGTCGTACGAACGGGGCGAGCTGCACTGCTATTCCGGCTGCTGCGTGGAGAAGGATGGCAAGGTACAGGCATTCTACACGAGCATCGGAGCGGGCGAGGCGGGGCCGGAGACAGGCGCGGTGCAGTGGTCGGCTATCAGCAGCGGAGATCTGCTGATATGGAGCAAGCCGGACCATCCGGCGCTTGATAAGACGCTGAACGCACCGTACGATGTGCGGATGTGGCGGGATCCATTTATATGGAAGGAACGTGGATTTTTCTTTATGCTGCTGAGCGGCGCTTTGGACGGGAAGGGATGCATCCTTCTGTACAGCTCAGAGGATCTTGAGCGCTGGGAGCGCAGGTCGGTCTTTTATGTGAATGAATCGTATTCCCTGATCGAGTGCCCGAATATTATGAAGTTTGGGGACAGGTACATCCTGCTGTATTCACCGCTCGAGGCAATCCGATACGTTACAGGGACGATTGACTGGGAGAGCTTCCGTTTTGTCCCGGAGCTGGAAGGAGTCTTTGATCACAGCGTCGGCAAGAAGGGCTTTTATGCGTCGAATATCTATATGAACGCGCCGGATAGACGTTACCTGATGTTTGGCTGCCTCTTTGAGGGCGACCGTCTGAATTCCGCGCAGAAGCGCGGTTGGGCCGGAATCCAGTCCCTGCCGCGGGAAATCACGCTGGGAGAGGACGGCACGCCGCGCATTCATCCCGCGAAGGAATGCAGAATGCTTCGCAGGGAGGCGCTGGCTGTGCTGGAGAAGCGCCGGGGCGGCAGGCTTGAGGCGGAGTCGGAAGCGTTTGAGATCTACCTTTGCATCAGGCCGGAGGGAAAGGCGGCTCACCGGGAGCCGCTGAAGATCCGTCTTCTGGCTTCACCGGACTGCCGGGAGTACACGGAGCTGACGGTCGATTTTGCAGCGCGCAGGATCCTGCTTGACCGCGACCATTCGACGCTTACAGAAGATATCACAAAAGAGCGGATCGAGGCAGAGCTCCCGGAATGGTGCGGGTCGACGGAGATGGATATTTTCGTGGATCGGTCGACAGTAGAGGTGTTCTTCGGCGGGATGCTGACGATATCGGCGCGCGTTTTCCCGGCTCTTGAGGACAGCCGCTGCGACATTGTGTCCATTCCGGAGCACATCTGGGTGGAGCAGGCGGTGGTTTACGGGCTTGGGCTATAGAGGATGTGCAGGTAGTAGCGGCTGTTTTCAAGAATTTGAGATTCAGATGCGGAAATTTTGAAAAAGTATGGCAGCACCGCACGAATTCATGCCAGAGCCCCTGCAAAATCTATTGAAAATCCCTCTATGAAATGTTATCCTGTCAGGGACAAAAGCATTGCCTGCCTGCGGTAAGGGGAGAGCCATGCATTTTATGGAGGGACATATGATCAAGACAGTAATTTTCGATATCGACGGGACGATGTATGATTATGATACGTGCCACCGCCAGGCGATTCATGTGCTGGAGCAGTACGCCGCTGACGAGCTCTCTCTTCCCCAGGGGGAGTTCCGGCGCCTCTTAAAAGAGGGTGACCGCCTGATGGTGAGCCGGATGGGCTCTTCGGGCGCGTCGATCCACAACAGGCTGATCCGTTTCCAGTGTACGCTGGAGCTTGCGGGACGGCCTGTTTTTCCGTATGCGATGAAGATGTACCATGCCTATTGGGATACCCTGCTCGGGGCGGTCAGGCGGTATGACGGGCTGGCGGACTGGATGGCGCAGCTTCACGCGCAGGGGATTGGCATCGGTGTTGCTTCAAATATGACAGCCTATATGCAGTACCGCAAGCTGGAGACCATGGAGCTTGGTAGCCTGATCGACTGGGTCGTGACGAGCGAGGAGGCCGGCTCAGAGAAGCCTGAGCTCCGGATTTTTGAACAGTGTATCACGAAGAGCGGCGCTGCGCCGGGAGAGTGCCTGTTCGTCGGGGACAGCATGGAATATGATGTGGCAGGGGCTGCCGCAGCCGGGATGCATACGCTGCTGTTTGATCCGGTCGGACGATATGCGACGTGCGGGGATGCCGGGATGCAGGGGGCAGAGGCAGAGAAGCGTGGCAGTGGCACTGCGCAGGGGGCTGAGACAGCGCTGCGGGGAACCGTGCGCCCCGACCGTGTGGTTCGCGCGTATGCGGTGTGCCTGGAGCCGGGATTTTTATATGCATTTGGGGGAGAAGCATAATGAAGGACGAGGAATATTCGCTTCTGGGAGAAGCGTGGGATGATAATACGGCGCCTGAGGGAGGCAGTACCGGGATCGAGCAGCTTGAGAGCTACCATTATTTTGACGGGACAAAGATCCGCAGCTCGATGAAGATCCCGATGTCCGCAGTCCGTGAGGGCAGGAAGCTCAACGATGCGGGCTTGATTGAAATACAGAGTGCCCGTTCCGGATTCTCACGGAACAGTGATGAGATACTGGGCCAGATTGAGGCGACAGGGAAATCCGGACGCAATGAGTTCCCGATGCAGCTTGTCTTTTCGCGGGGGGAAGTGCGCCATTTCAGCTGCAGCTGTCCGAAATGCCGCAGGGATTATTATTCCGCGTGGGAGGTCGAGAGGACGAATTGCCCGTACAAGGCCGGGCTGCTGGTCAAGGCCATGGATTATATTAATACGCACAATTTCGGCGACGCGACCGATGAGGACGGCATGAGGCTGATGACGGCATTCCAGGGCAGGCAGGCGCAGCAGCTGATTGCCGATGCGACGGCAAAGAAAGAGAGCCTGAAGCTTGTGCCGCGCCTGATCCGCAAGAACGGGAAGCTCGAGGTTTCGTTCAGGATTGGCTCAGGCAGGATGTTTATTGTGAAGAAGCTCGACGAGTTCTGTGACAATGTGCGGAACTCTGCGACAGGGCTCTATGGCTCGTCGACAGAGATCAACCACAGCATTGACAATTTTTCGGAGCGTGGGAAGGAATGGCTCAGCTTTATCAGCCGCATTGTGAAAGAGGAGTCGGAATTTGCGGAGCGGTTCGAGGGGAGCAGCAGATATTACTATTCCACTCCGACGGTTGGCGGTTCGCTGAACCTCTTTGGCTGGCGGATTGATGATTTCTACGAATGCCTGAAGGAAGAAGGAGTAGAGTTTGAAGACAGGGACGCCGAGCAGAGGACGAAGGTGACGCTGCACTGCAAGACGGGGAACCCGCAGGTGTCGATGCGGATTGGGGATGCGGGCGGGAGACATGGCGGTGAATTTCATGGCATTTCCGTGAGAGGCACCCTGCCGCAGCTTTATTATGGGATGGATACGGCGTATTATATAGAGGGCGATGGTTTCTTCAGGGCAGAGGAGTCCTTCCTCAAAAAGATCGAGCCGTTGACGGTCGTCTCGGAGAGGGACAGCTTTTCCTTCCTCGTGGGGCGCAACCATATGGCAGAATTTTATTACCGTGTCCTGCCGCAGCTGGAGGATATCGTGACGGTCACGGAGACGGATCCGGAGCGTTTCCGCAGCTATCTGCCGCCGGATGTACAGTTCCTGTTTTACCTCGACGCACGCGACAAGGACCTCGTCTGCCGTGCTGTCGCCAGATATGGCGAAAAGGAGGAGCAGCTTATTGATGTGGCGATGAGCCAGCCCGGGAAGGCGCTCGCGCCGTACCGCAATACGGCAAGGGAGAAAGAGGTTCTTTACGTGGTGAAGCGCTGGTTCCCTGAGATGGATGAGAAGCAGGGGGAGCTGTGCTGCGGCAGGGATGAGGGGCAGATTTACGAGGTGATGGCGCATGGTACGGAGAAGCTGATGGAGCTCGGGGAGGTGCGCTGCACGAGGCGTTTCCTCGGCTATCACGTTGTGAACCGTGTCAAGGTGTCAGTGGGCGTCTCCGTCTCATCGGGGCTGCTGGACCTGACGGTGGCGACGGAGGATGTCCCGCCGGACGAGCTGCTCGACCTGCTGGCAAGCTACCGCAGGAAGCAGAAATATTACCGGCTGAAGGATGGTTCCTTCGTGAATCTCGAGGATCAGTCCCTGGAAATGCTTTCGGAGCTGATGGAGTCGATGCATGTGAAGCCGAAGGAGTTCGTGCAGGGCAAGATGCACCTGCCCCTGTATCGGACGCTGTACCTTGACAAGATGCTTGAGGAGAACGACAGCATCTACAGCCGCCGCGACAGCCATTTCCGGGAAATGGTCAAGGGCTTCAAGACCGTGAAGGACGCTGATTTTGAGGAGCCTGCGAGCCTGACGGATATCATGAGGAATTACCAGAAAAACGGCTACAAATGGCTGCGGACGCTCGAATGCTGGGGCTTCGGAGGCATCCTGGCTGATGATATGGGGCTTGGCAAGACACTGCAGATCATATCCGTGCTGCTTGCCGCGAAGCAGGAGGGCAAAACAGGGACATCCCTGGTCATCGCGCCTGCGTCACTTGTGTTCAACTGGGGCGAGGAATTCGCGCGGTTCGCGCCGGAGCTGTCCGTCACGCTGATTGTCGGGACGCAGGAGGAGCGGCGCGGGAAGCTCGCCGCGTACCGGGATTCGGATGTGCTGGTGACGTCATACGACCTGTTGAAGCGCGATATCGCGGAGTATGAAGACAAACCGTTCCAATACGAGGTGATTGACGAGGCGCAGTATATCAAGAACCACACGACGGCTGCCGCGAAGGCAGTCAAGATCGTGAAGGGTGAACAGCGCTTCGCGCTGACCGGCACGCCGATCGAGAACCGCCTGAGCGAGCTCTGGAGCATCTTTGATTACCTGATGCCGGGCTTCCTGTACAGCTACGACGTCTTTAAAAAGGATTTTGAGACGCCGATCGTCCGGAATCAGGACGAGACGGCGATGAACCGGCTGCAGCGGATGGTGGCGCCGTTCATCCTGCGCCGCCTGAAGCAGGATGTGCTGAAGGACCTGCCGGAGAAGCTCGAGGAGCTGCGGTATGTGCGCTTCGGGGCGGAGCAGCAGCGGGTGTACGACGCACAGGTGCTCCACATGAGGGAGCTCCTGGAGAACCAGGACGCGGAGGACTTCAACAAAAACAGGATGAAGCTGCTCGCGGAGCTCACGAGGCTGCGCCAGCTCTGCTGCGACCCTGCATTGTGCTTTGAGAATTACACAGGAGGCTCGGCAAAGGAGGAGGCTGCGCTGCAGCTCGTACAGAGCGCGATCGACGGCGGCCACAGGCTTTTGGTATTCTCACAGTTCACTTCGATGCTCGAGATTCTCGGGAAGGAGCTGGACCGTGCGGGCATCCCGTGGTATACGATCACCGGCGCGACGTCGAAGGAGCGCAGGCTGCAGCTCGTCCGGGATTTCAACGAGGGCGATGTCCCGGTCTTCCTGATCTCGCTCAAGGCAGGCGGTGTCGGCCTGAACCTGACGGGCGCGGACGTCGTCCTGCACTATGATCCGTGGTGGAACCTCGCTGCCCAGAACCAGGCGACCGACCGCGCCCACCGCATCGGGCAGACGCGCAAGGTGACGGTCTACAAGCTGATCGCAAAGGATTCGATCGAAGAGAAGATTCAGAAGCTGCAGGAGACCAAAAAGGATCTGGCGGACCAGATTATCGGCGGCGAGATGGGACAGCTCGCGGGGCTTGGCAGGGAGGAGCTGCTGGAGCTGCTGGGGGCGTGATTGGTCCATTCTTATTTGTATTGCCTGAGTTATGACTATACCAGAAATCATAGTAAACGACATAAATAATGTCGTTTACTATGATGCGCAGGCTCGCCTGACTTCTCAGCCACATATCAATTCCTTTTCCAAAGACCTCGGCAGTAATGGTAAATACTCCGTCTTTCTCATTAATAATTTACGTCGTAGGCAATCTGTCAAGGACAGCGTTGATATCAGGCCCTTTATATTTGAATTTTTTCTGATTGTAATATTTTTATAGCTACGCTATAATCATTTAAAGCTATAAAAATATTAGTTATAAAAACAGATAATGGAATGAAGAAAATATTTAATATTGGTTAATTTAAGAAGATCAATTTGAAGAAGAAAATTATATTATGTATACAGAAGGGTTAGTGCATTATCATGATTCCGGTTATATATGTGATCAGATTATCTTTTATATAAATATGGGTGATACAGAATATCCGGAAATATTTTCCGGAATATGGAGTATACGGGAAACAGGATCATAAGTGCGAAAAGAGAGGAAAGGTATGTGGGTCATTTTTTCTGAAACACGTTCGCCTGGAATACTCCGGTTTCATCCCCGTTTTTACAGGAGAACCCGATATGGGCTCCGCTTTTTTGCCGCAATCCGGCCCGCCCGAGCGCACGGATGAATGCCGCATAGGCATCGTCGTCCCCATAGCGCTCGATACTGAGCAGGTATCCTTCTGGTTTTATCAGGCCGGCAAGCTCACAGGCATAATTCTGGTGCCGTTTTGTCAGCTCGTCCAAGGGCAGTGCCGGTCTCCCCATATTTTCACAAAGCGGCCGCCATGCGACATTTTCATGCACAGTACGGCAGGAAAACACAGCATCATACACATTGCCCTGAAGAATTCGCGGCTTTTGAAACAGCGCGTTTTTCAGTTGTAATCTCTCCGCCAGCTTCCCGGCTGTCAGAAGCGCATTTGCGGACAAATCGGTACCCGTCACCGGGGAATCCGGGCGCTCCGTCGCCAGGAAGCAGGTTAAAATCCCGTTTCCGCAGCCGATGTCCAGGATATCCCCGCCCAAAAGGCTGCCATATTCGAGGATATATTCCATCGCCCTGCGGAAAAAAATCCGGTCATAAAAAGAGGAGGCCAGAATGCTCAGCTTCAGGTCTTGGTTCAGATAGTCAACGAGCTCCTCCTGACGGAAGAGACGGGACGGGCTGCCCGTTCCGGAAAACAGCCGCTCTTCCGACTGATCAAAAAGCTGCGTCAGATTTTCAATATGTCTGTTTCCCTCTCCGAGCCCGAATTCGCTGATCAGCGCCGTATCCAGCCCGGAATATTTTCGGATTCCGATCCGTGAGAGATATTCATTTATTTTCGGATTCGCCATAAATCACTGCCTCGGTTTTCAATCAAGCCAAAAGCTGGCCTGTCATCTTGTACCCATTCACGTATTGATTTGCCGACAGAATCGAAGGATATGCCGCTCACGCCGGGATATATTGGCATTTCACTGCGCATGGTTTATCATGGCGTGACAGCTCCTTACGCATTTATTGTTATTATTCACAGTCCCTCCGCCCTGCAAGCCACAGACCGCCTTCTTCGAAGGCTATATGCCGCTTCGCGTCATATGTCTT
>CAYRKA010000043.1:0-14132 GCA_964424785.1 uncultured Lachnospiraceae bacterium
ATCTTTCCGAAATTACGCTCTGCGCTTCCATATGCCGGGCCATAATTGTTTGCCAGATCAAAATGCGTAATCCCATGGTCAAATGCGGTAAAAAGCATTTCTTTCATGTTCCCATAGTCTCCGTTGTCGCCAAAATTATGCCACAAGCCAAAGGACACTACAGGAAGCTTCAAACCGCTTCTCCCGCATCTGCGGTACTCCATAGTATCATATCTGTCGTGAGCTGCCTTATAACTCATATCAAACCCTCCTCGCATTCTGTGTCATGATAACGGAGCATTTTCTCATCGTCGCCCGGCCAGGGACAGCGTATTATCTCTTCCATATCATTGCACCAACCCTCTCTTATGCAGGAAATATTCTCTGAATTATCTCCACCTATCATGGTGCTGCGGGCAGTGGTATTGTCTTATCTATATACAGCAGGCAATTTTACATGAAAACCACACCCGGAAGCATTTGATCTCAAACGGCCCGAACTCCGCCTCTATCGTATCCCCTTCTGCCCGTTCCTCATATTCCTCCAGCAGGTTGCAGGCCGCATATGCCCTGATCCCATAATCGGAAGAAATCGCTGCGGAGGTCCTTCCCCCCGTGCATTCATGCAGGTGAACGACGTATCCGTCTCCGTCCTCCGCCTGCTTTACGGCATCTATTTTCACGGCGTCATTGTCCTTTTTCAGAATACAGCGGGGCTCCTCCTTCGGGGCGCCCGGTACGCACAGTGCGGGCTGATTCAGCAGGATGCCCTGCTCAAAGGTTTCCTGCCCCAGGCTCCCGGCATGCGGAAGCAGGGAATAAGTAAACAGATGCTCTCCCATATCAGCTTCCGTATCAGGATATTTCGCGCTGGTCAGCAGGGAGAGGCTCATCACATTCTCCCGTATCCCATAACCATACTTGCAGTCATTCAGCAGGCTGACACCGTAATTGCTCTCGGACAGATCCGCCCATTTATGGCCGCAGACTTCAAACCTGGCCCAGTCCCAGCTGGTATTCCAGTGCGTCGGCCTCTCAACATAGCCAAACTGGATATCGTATGCGGCCCTTGTAGACCGGACATTGGTCTCAAACAGCACCTTGAGCAGCCGATGGTCTTCATGCCAGTCCGCCTTCGTCACAAAATCTATCCTGCGGTCGTGCGCATAGACAATCAATTCCTGTTCAATCCGGGACGCACGGTAACAGTATGTGAGGCTGACCTTCATGCGCAGCGGCCCATCCTCTGTACAGGCTATCCCGCATACCGGGATATCTTCATATTTCTGTATATAGAAAATATCAATATCCCACGCATCATAATCCATGGGCTTATCTTCAAAGATCCGCAGTATATTTCCTCTGCCCTTTAATACCTGCCTGCCATTCTCCTTATCCCACAGGCTGGTAAAGGCCCCGCTCCCATCCCATTCAATCCTGTAATAAGGCGTATCCAGGCGGCGTTCCTCAAGAGAAAGGGCAAAGGGGCTTTCCGGTTCCGCTGTTTCCCGCTCTTCGAAGTGAACCGCCGACACGGACAGCGGGCTTAGCATCTTCTCCACCAGCCATCCGTCCGGCGTCCTCTGCGCCGGAAGCTCATTCCCGGCCTCATCCAGAAAGATGCCGTCTCTGCTTTCCGGCACGAATACCTGCTCAAGGGACTTCGTATCTGCAAAGCGCAGAAAGCTCCAGTGATCCTTCCTCCCCTCAAGAATCGCACCGCATACCTCTGACTGCAGCCCATTGATTTCCTGGCGCAGGCTTTCGTATTCCCGGTCCGTATCCTCATATACCTCCCGGATCGAGGAGCCCGGAATGATATCATGAAACTGATTGCGCAGGACAGTCTCCCAGCAATCATATATCCTGTCCGGCCTGGAAATGCCGCCCGCCATTTCGGAGAGCACGGAAAGCCACTCCAGCTGTCCCAGGGCAAATTCCATTTTCCGGTTGTAACGTTTGTTGTGTGCCTGTGAAGTATAGGTACCGCGGTGATATTCCAGATAAAGCTCCCCGTCCCATACAGGTACATAGCGGTCCGTATTCTCCACATTCTCATGGATCTTTTCAAAAAATTCCTCTGCCCTTGCAGGTTTGATACATGGCATTCCCGGAATACGGTTGATTGCACGGATCTTTTCCAGCATATCCCTGTTCGTTCCCCCGCCGCCGTCTCCGTATCCATACGAAATCAGCACATCCCTGCTGATCTCTTTATTCCTGAACTTTTTCCACGTGCCGATCACCGTCTCCGGCGTAATCTCGCCATTGTAGGTAGAGCCTCTGCCCGTAAAAGGCATACCGGGGGCAGGGACATCCACAAAATACGTGAGCATCCTGGTACCATCGATCCCCCTCCACCAGAACAGGTCATTTGGTACCGTATTATACTGGTTCCAGCTGATCTTAGTCGTCATGAAGGTCTTAAGTCCGCAGAGCTTCATGATCTGGGGCAGCGCCCAGCTATAGCCAAACACATCCGGCAGCCACAGGAAGCTGCATTTCTGTCCGAATTCCTCTTCGATAAAACGGATTCCATGCAGAAACTGCCGGGCGAGGCTCTCGCCGGAGGTCACATTGCAGTCTGCTTCCAGCCACATCCCGCCGTCCGCTTCCCAGCGTCCCTCAGCCACTCTTTGCCGGATCCCCTCATAGATGACAGGGCAGTCTGTTTTCATAAACTTATAGAGCTGCGGCTGAGTCTGCAGGAAATAATATTCCGGATATTCGTCCATCAGGCGCAGCACCGTGGCAAAAGACCGCTGTGCCTTTTCACGGGTGTGCTTCAGCCGCCACAGCCAGGATACGTCGATATGGGTATGTCCTGTAGCATAAATGGTAACCGCGCTGTCCTTCGGCATCCCCTCCAGCTCCCTGTCCAGGAACGCAAGCGCCTCCGCCGCGGTCCCAGGCAGCCTGTCCGCATCCCAGTCCAGGATGGCAAAGGTCCGGTCCAGCAGCCTGACAAGCCCAATCCGGTCCGTGCTGTCCTCAGCCAGATAAGCCAGGCTCTCTGAAATAGCAGATGTCAGGTAATACAGCTCATCCAGCGCGGAATCCAGATACCCGATCCGGGCGTCCAGAATCCTGTGATACTGGATCTGTACAGGACCGCCGCCCTCCAGGCCGGACCAGGCCAGAAAAGTAAGGCGGATCCTCTGCCCGGCGAAACCGGCCAGGGGTACTTCTTTATGGTTGGAATCCACCCCCTGATACGGCTGTCCGTTTATGTACAGGAGCGACTCGAACCCACTGTTGCCTCCGTCCCCCGTCCTCCCGAAATCAAAACATCCCATCACCTTGCGGCCTTCTTCTGCTTCGGGCACGCTGACCTCCCTCTCCAGCCAGATATAGCGGTCGCGCCCGGCAAATTCATCTCCCAGCCGGATCCGGTCACCCTCAAAAGCTTCCGGGCAGTCCGTATAGACTTCATCCCGGCCAAGCCCGCCCTCTTTGGCATAGAACCAGCCGATGGATTCCATATCCACCCATCTCCGGCTTTTCAGCTCCTGCGTGCGCCGTGCGAATTTTTCTTCTTCAAAAAACATCCTCTTTCCCCTTTTCTTTTCAAGTGCGAATTCAAGCCATATCCTCACCGTTATCAGATATCCCGGAGAGGAAAGAAAGTGATCAGACCCGTACCGCTTTCCCCGCTACCAGCACCATGGCCGAGCGGCCCTTCATACGGATCTCCGTCTCTCCGCCGCGCACCGAGAAGACAGCGGTATTCTCCGAAAATCCCTCCGCATCCGTAGCAAAAACGCAGCTGAGCGTCTGCAGGTTCGTGATCCCGGCCTGCCAGACCGGGACGCGCAGCTCCTGCTCCTCATCATTGTTGTTAAAAACGACGACAATCTGGCTGCGGCGGCTGAAGCGTCCATACGCCAGCGTGCCGGTACCGCCGTACAGGAAGCGCAGCGAGCCGCCCGTCAGGACCGGGTACCGCTTGTGCATCGCAATCGCGGCGCGGTGAAACGCCAGCATCTCCTGGTCCTCATGTCCCCACGGGTAGGTACGCCTGCTGTCCGGATCCGTGAACCCGCAGACACCCGCCTCGTCCCCGTAATAAAGTGTCGGTGCACCCGGCATCGTCATCTGCATGACGACCGCCTCCCGCATAACCTCAGGGCGGATGCCCTCGCCCGCCATCGTCCCGTCAAGGTAATCCACCCGCCCGACACGCCTGCTCGTCCTCGTCAGGAAGCGCGAATGGTCATGGTTGGACAATTCATTCATCGCCACCTGGAGCGACGGCGCCAGAAAAGACGACTGATGGGCGGTCATCGATGCGATAAAGCTCTCCGCATTATTCACCATATCTTCCCGGTATTCGTCGCTGTGCTTCTCCATCCCTGTGAAAAACCAGGTCAGCGGCTCCATGAACGCGTCATAGTTCATGATGGTATCCCATTGGTCGCCACGCAGCCACGGGGCCGCGTCGCCGTAATGCTCCGCCAAGATGATCGCGTCAGGATTCGCCGATTTGACGACGTGGCGGAACGTACGCCAGAACTCGTGGTTATACTGCTCTGAAAAGCCGAGGTCCGCCGCCACATCCAATCGCCAGCCGTCGGCATTGTACGGCGGGGACACCCATTTACGCGCAATATCCAGGATATACCCCTCAAGCGTCGTCGACTCCTCATAATTCAGCTTCGGAAGCGTGTCATACCCCCACCAGCCATCATAAAATGAATTGTACGGCCACTCATGCTCATTCTGGAATTTAAAGAAGGAGCGGTAAGGGCTCTCCGCTGATACATAAGCTCCCTTCTCGTAGCCCTCCCGGTTCTCGTAGATCTGCTCGCGGTCCATCCACTTGTTGAACGAACCGCAGTGATTGAACACCCCATCCAGGATCACACGCATCCCGCGCCTGTGGGCTTCCTCGACCAGCCTGACAAACAGCCGGTTGCCTGCCTCGAGATTCTCCCTGTCTGTGACACGGGTGATGTAGCGCGTCGCATTCCTGTTGCACTTATCTCCCTCGCGCAGCAGCGCTCCCTCGTCATGGACAATCTCCCCAAAATGAGGGTCAATGTAGTCATAATCCTGGGTATCATATTTGTGGTTCGACGGGGAGACAAACAGCGGGTTAAAATAGATCACGTCCACGCCGAGCTCCTGCAGATAATCCAGCTTGTCCATGACGCCCTGCAGGTCGCCGCCGTAAAACTCACGCATTCCCTTCGCAGATGGCAGCTTGCCCCAGTCGCTCACCTTCGACACCGGCTCGCCGATGTACACGTACTCATGGTCCTCGACGTCATTCGTCTTGTCTCCATTATAAAACCGATCCGTAAAAATCTGATACATGACAGCGCCCTTCGCCCAGGATGGTGTCGAAAAGCCGGGGGTGATGCAAAATGCCTTACTCTGCTGCAGGTCTCGCGTCACCCCGCATTTATTATAGAAGCAACGCGCCTTGCCTGCCTGCACCTCAAAGTAGTAATAAATATTTGAGGTACCGGCAACAATTTCCGTCATGTAATAGTCAAAACGCCCTTCGCTCGACTCGAATATCATGCGCTTCTTGAGTGCGCCACTGATCAAATAGACATTGTCGACATTGTCCCTCTGTGTCCGGAACCGGATCCTCACAATATCGCCTGTCTTCGGCTCCATCGGCGTCACATAATTCTCTGTCTCATCGCTGAACAACGCGCCCGTGTTGAACACCGGCCTCATATAAAGAATATATTTCAGCGTCTGCATCAAAAGCTTCGTCTGCTGCTCCATCTGTCCCTCCCCGAATCATACCGCACCTGTGAAGCCGCGCGGCTTTCTAAATCATTTTAATGCAAAACGCGGAATTACACAACCTCTCCCACAAGGATTTTCCGAATAATCAATCTAAGCCGCCCTGTGCGCACAAAAAAGACAGCCTGGTCAGCTGTCTTTTCCGGAGAAGGTATTTCTCTAATGGGGTGTAGCAAAAACTATATAATGTATTGGGGGGTTTTACGATAAACATTATAACATCGGCATAAAAATCAGTGTGCACAAATTTTGTGAAAATGCGGATTATTTTTTGTCGTTTTTCACTTTCAGGCATATTTGTCCGAGAATGCAGGCTATCATTTTACACAAACTCCTCAGCCCTCCGCAAACAACGCCTCGAACTCGTCGCGCCCGATCTTCTCTTTCTCGATCAGGAGCTTCGCGCAGCTATGCAGCACCGGCTCGTGCTCCGCAATCATCGCGCGCGCTTTCGTGTGCGCCTCATCGATGATCCTCTTGACCTCCTCGTCGATCACGGAAGCGATCTCCTCCCCATAGGAACGTGTGTGCGCCAGGTCACGGCCAATGAACACCTCATCGTCATTGTGGTCATAATTGATCAGGCCGACCCGCTCCGACATACCGAATTTCGTCACCATCGCGCGCGCCACGTCGGTCGCCTGCTTGATATCCTGGGATGCGCCGGTCGTCACATCACCGATCACAAGCTCCTCCGCCACACGCCCTCCGAGGCTGACGATAATCTCCTGCATCATATGGTTCTTTGTGTTGAACATCTCATCCTTCTCCGGCAGCGGCATGGTATATCCAGCCGCACCGCGCCCCGTCGGGATGATCGAAACCGTATGCACCGGCCCGACGTCCGGCAGCAGATGGAACAGGATTGCGTGCCCCGCCTCATGGTAAGCTGTGATGCGCTTCTCTTTCTCAGAGATCACGCGGCTCTTCTTCTCCGCGCCGATGCCGACGCGGATGAACGCCTTGTTGATATCCGACTGGCGCACATAGACACGCTGCTCCTTCGCCGCCAGGATCGCAGCCTCATTCATCAGATTTTCGAGGTCAGCCCCCGTAAAGCCTGCTGTTGTGCGCGCAATCTCCTTCAGATCCACATCGTCCGCGAGCGGTTTCCCCTTGGAATGGACCTCCAGAATCTCCTCCCTGCCCCTGATGTCAGGACGTCCGACCGCCACCTGGCGGTCAAAGCGGCCCGGGCGTAGGATCGCCGGATCCAGGATATCCGCGCGGTTCGTCGCCGCCATGACAATAATGCCTTCATTCACGCCGAAGCCATCCATCTCCACGAGGAGCTGGTTCAGCGTCTGTTCTCTCTCATCATGGCCGCCGCCCATCCCCGTGCCACGGCGTCTCGCGACCGCGTCAATCTCATCGATAAATACAATACACGGCTGATGCTTCTTTGCCTCCTCGAACAGGTCCCGGACGCGGGAAGCACCGACGCCGACAAACATCTCCACAAAATCCGACCCGGAAATGCTGAAGAAAGGCACGCCTGCCTCTCCGGCAATCGCCTTTGCGAGCAGCGTCTTGCCTGTACCAGGAGGGCCAACCAGGATCACGCCCTTGGGAATACGGGCGCCAACCTGCGTAAACCTTGCGGGCTCTTTCAGGAAGGAAACGATCTCCGCGAGATCCTCCTTTTCCTCTTCCAGACCCGCGACATCCTTGAACGTCACGCGTTTCGCGTCCGGTGTCACCAGCCTGGCGTGGCTTTTGCCGAAATTCATCATGCGGTTGTTCCCGCCTCCCGCCTGCCTGTTCATCATCATAAACAGAAAAACGATCAGGCCGCCCATTATCAACAGCGGCAGGATCGACGTCACAAAAACGCTGTCCTTCTCGACAGCCTCCACCTCGATCTCTATATTATCATACTGCGCAAGCTCCGCCTCCGCTGTCTCAACATTCGTGACATTCACATATCGGACATCTCCGCTCTGGAGCACAATGCGCAGCGTACCGGTCGGCGTCTCCTGGTTCGGCGTAATCTCAACCTTGACTATGCTCCCGTCCGAGAGCGCCTCCTGATATTCCTCATTGTTCCAGCTCTGCGTTGCCTCGAGGCCGCCCCGGAACACCATGAACAGCAGGATGATAATCAGGATAAACGCCGTATAGAAGCCTAGTCCTTTTACATTCCTGTTCAACTTCTTTCATCTCCTCATTCTTCTATAAATTCAACAATCCCGATAAACGGCAGGTTCCTGTATTTCTGCGCATAGTCCAACCCGTATCCGACCACGAACTCGTCCGGGATATTGAAGCAGGTGTAGTCCACGCTGACCTGCGCCACACGGCGCTCCGGCTTGTCAAGCAGCGTACACAGGCGCAGGGAGCCAGGCTCCCGCTTCCTGAGAATATCGATCAGGTAGCTCAGTGTACGCCCGGAATCAATGATATCCTCAACAATCAGTACATCCCTGCCCTCAAGCGGCTCGTCGAGATCCTTGACGATCTTCACCACTCCGCTTGACTTTGTATCACTGCCGTAGCTTGACACCGACATGAAGTCCATCGTCACGGGGACAGTGATGCGCTTTGCGAGCTCGCACATGAAAAATACGCCGCCCTTAAGCACACAGATCAGGTGAAGCTCCCGGCCCGCGTAATCCGCGCTGATCTGCGCTGCGATCTCCGCAATCCTCTGATTGACCTCCTGTTCCGGTAATAAAATCCTGACCTTTTCCTTCACGTTTGTTCCTCCTCTATCTGTATTCTGATCACTTTCTCCGTATCTTCTCTGACCTTCGCGGCAGCACTGATGCGGTAGCCTACTACCCACAGGATATGCGGGCCGTCAGCGACCAGCCAGAGCGCATCCCGCCTGTCACGCGGGATTTTCATATCGATCAGATAATCCTTGAGCTTCCTGTGCCCGCCCTGGTCATTTAGAACCAGATAATCACCGGGACGTCGCCTGCGAAGCCGGACATTATTTTTTATTGTATCATAAGAAAGTAATTTCGTATACTTTTTTTCGTCCCGAATTTCATTTTGCACAGCAGGGCTGTTCGCAAGCAGACCGACTGTGACGCGCAGGCGGCACGGCGACGGCTGACCCTCCGGGGCATCACCGGACGGGGCAGATGACAGGATTGACGCCCGCGATGACGCGCCCTCCCGCCCGTCTGTCCCCACAACCAGGGTTCCCGGGATCGGGAGGTCGTACTGTGCCATGTCTCCATGCCCGTCCGCCATTTTCCGCGGCTCCCCCGCCGCACTGCCGTCCATCCCGTCCCGCGGCACGCGGTCATGTCCCACAAACCGCAGGATGCCATCCTCCCGCACTGCGCGCACGCCTCCCGGCAGATGGCATTCCCTGCCGCAGCCCTTGCCTGCAAGCTCCATCAGCATTTTGAGATGGATTTCACCGACATTCTTCAGCCCGCAGCCGCACATCACAAGAGCCCGCTTCAGGAGTTCTTCCTGAATCGGCGGTTCTTCCTCAAAAAAAGGGGCAAGCCAGAGGACAGCCATGCTGCCCTTTTGCGGTACAGGGCATCCTGCCATACCTGACATCCCGCACCCATTCATCCGCTCCCCGTCTGTTCCCGTGCCCACGAAACACCGCCTGGCCGCCGCATCCGCCTGCCGCTCCAGATATTCCTCCAGCTCCTGCAGCTTCCGCGCGGCCCGGGCAATATGCAGCCCCGCCTGCGCATTCAGGCTGCTCTCCATCTGCGGCAGCAGCGACAGGCGGATCCTGTTCCGCGTATAGTCCGACCCCAGGTTCGTCCTGTCTGTCCGCCACGGAAGGCCTGCCTCCCTCAGGATGCCCTCAATCTCCTCTCGGTCTGTATGCAAAAGCGGCCTGATGACCGCTCTTACTCCTGCATCCTCCTGGCGCAAATCCTCCATCCGTTCCCCAAAAACCGTGCCTGCCCCGTCCATGCCGGCCAGTCCCACCTCACGCACAGGCCACATCCCGCACAGCCCGCGCAGGCCGCTCCCGCGCGCGAGATTCCACAATACCGTCTCCGCCTGGTCGCCGCGGTTGTGGGCGACCGCCAGCCGGTCAGCGCGCCAGTCCGCCCCGACCCTCCAAAATGCTTCATAACGCAGTTTGCGCGCTGCCTCCTCCTCCGACAGGCCCTGTGCCCGCGCGGCAGTGCGTACATCTACGTGCTCCACACGGCACGGGACACCCAGTCTCCTGCAGAGCTCCCGCGTGAATTCCGCATCCTCCAGGCTCTCCTGCCCGCGCAGGCCATGCTCCACATGAACCGCCATCAGTTCGAACGGAACCGTCTTCCTGTATTCATTCAGCACGTACAGCAGGCAGACAGAATCCGCGCCGCCGGAGACGCCGGCAATGACGCGCATCCCCGGCTCTATCATCTCGTAATCTTCTATCATCTCAAAGATGTGCCTCATATCCCGTCCGCCTCCCATAATGCGTCCCACCGGGTCTTCCTCAGCCGCCTCTCTTATTTCTCCCAGATTGTCCCGACCAGGACCGTCATATCGTCACGCGCCTGCAGTTCCTGCATCAGGTAAATGCGTTCCATCAGGCGCTTCGCGTGCTCCTTTGCATTGCGTGACCAGGTCCGCCCGATCAAATCCGCCATCAGCTGCTCCCGCCCCTCCTCCGGCAGTGCCTCCAGTACGCCGTCCGTCACCATCACAATCGTACTGCCCGGATCCAGCTGCCTCGACGTACACTCGTAATCCGACTGCTGCAGGATGCCTGCCGGCAGCGCGGCAGAACGGATCACCTCTACCTCATTGCCATTCTTCAGGAATGTGGCGGCCGCACCATATTTGATCATATCACATTTTGCATTATACAGGTCAACCATACACAAATCAATCGTAGAAAACATCTGGCCGCTATTTTGCAGCAGCATACATGAATTGATCATGCGCACCGCCGTCTCCTGAGGAAAACCGGCTTCCAAGAACTGCTCCAGCAGGCCGATCACCTTTTCACTCTCACGGCACGCACCGACGCCTGAACCCATGCCGTCCGCCAGGCTCATCACGACTCTGCCGGTATCCTTCTGCAAAAACGCGTAATTGTCACCTGATACAAGCTCTCCGGCTTTCGTGATCCGGGATATCCCGCAGAAAATCTGATACTTCGTCTCGGGCACAAAATGAAAATTCGCCCTCTCTGTCCCGACCACAGCGCGGCAGTTCCCGGCCGGGCGCATCCGGAACCCGCAGCACCCCGACAGCAGCTCCCCGATGGATTTGGCCGAAACGCATACATGCCTGTCCGCACGCAGCGTCAGATAGGTCTCCGTCCGCCCATCCTCATCCGGGAAAATCCGCACGCCTCCCAGCTCTATCCCATATCCTTTCAGAATATGCCCGAGCTTCCTCCGCAGCCTGCGCTCCCGCTCCGGCATCCCGGCGAAGCCCGCAGCCGTCCTCCGCAACAGCTCCGCCGTCTGATAGATCTGCTCTCCGGCTGCCATACGCTGTTCCATCATCCTGTTGCTCCACAGCAGCGTCTCCCTGGCCTGCCCATACTCTTCGCACAGAGCCGCAGCCGCGCACTCCGCACGCGCACACTGGCCGGCCAGCCATTCCCGCGTCTCCCCCGAGCATACCCCTTCCGCCTCCAGCTCCTGCAGCACCTCGTAAAACATCCGGCAGCTTTCAAAATAACGGTTTCCCCAGCACAGCGCCTCCCTGCCGCAGCCTGCGCATACCCGGGCTCTCACCGCCCCGAACAGCTGCTCCATATCGTTGTCGGTCAGCCGCTCCTTCTGGCACGGCAGCTCCTGGAACAGCTTCGCCAGCCCGAAAAACGCATCCGCGTACTGTCCGACCCGTTCCTGCTCAGGCATCGGGTAGATGTCTTCCGCAAATCCTGCCTCCCGGCAGTTTGCATGGCTTTCCCTATAGTTCAGCAGGCGCTCCCCCGCATTTTGCACTATCGTCACTAAATTTCCCATTTCTGATTCCTCCCCGCAGCATATTCACGCGGAGTATAGCATACCGGGAGCGCGAGTTCTGTCATAATCGCTGAATACAGTCAAAAGAAAAAGCGGGCGTGCTGCGGCTCCGCCGCTGAAATCTCCTTGCCGCCCTGTGTGCAAAAAAACAGCCGGGGTATCACTCCTCCGGCTGAAATATTGTCTCATCCTCATAGACAAGCCCAAGTTTTTCCCGCGCAATCTTCTCGATGTACTCCGTGGAATTGACATAATCCTTCAGATTCTCAATCTCACCGGCGCGGATCTCCTGATCCTGGATCTGCTGCTGCAGCTCTGACTTCCTGGCCTCATACTGCCTGTTGCGGACGCTCAGCTCCTCGCTCTGCACAAGCAGCCCGATAAGCAATACCAAGACAATTGCCGTAATCGCAACCATACCGCGGCGGTTACTCCGGCTTAGCCTCTTTCTCTTTCCTGCCATTCTTTTTTACCCCTTTAAACTGGCGGGCGCCATGTTTCCTTGCCATACGCCCTATACTCCCTGCCGACGTTGCCATCCCGCCCCTTCCACAAGGCTCTGCGTCTTCGCCGTTTTTTTCATTGTATCTTGTTTTTCTGATAAATTCAACCAGTTTCTTACATTTTTTACAGATATTTTTGACAGGTTTTGACAAAAGCCGATAGAAAGCCGCCGAAAGCTTTTTCATCATACGCAAGAACCACGCAAGCCCACCGACAAACACGCCACTGAGTGTGAAGTGATAGAGCACGGCTCCAAGCGCCATCCCGACAGCCACATAACCCCGGATCACGCCGTCCGTGCGCAGAAATGCAAACGCAAACGTCAAGAATCCCGCCGTCAGCCAGTACAAAAGATCCTCGGCCGAGACTGCTGCAGAGCCGTGGGAGAACGCCCTGCGCAGTGCGCGCAGCACATCATACAGCACCGTCAGCCCGGCTCCATGCAGGACTGCCCATACAAAAACGGCCGTCTCCTGACGGATCACCGCGCTCATCAGCCAAACATCCTTCTCATCAGGCTGCCCTTCTTTGCCGGACTGCTGCCGGAATAAATGATACTGTCAATTGCCCCCTCAAGCTCCACCTCGCCCTGCTCAAGCATCAGGCGGCCGATATGCAGATCCTTCCCTTTCAGCGTCATCCTGCCCTTTTCTGTCTCAAGGACGACCGAATTCTCATCAAATGAGAGCACATCCGTCACACCAGTCACGCTGCCCTGCATCCTGTCCCGCCATGAGATACTGTGGGGCTTCGGGCTTTTCTTCTCCTCCATGCAAACGTCTCCCCGGGGGTTACACTTTTACTTTATATATATGATCCTGCTGCTCCAGTCCATGCACCAGTTCTTCAAATCTTTTTACTCCGGACGGATTTTCCGTACCGATTAAAACTTTCATATGCTTCTCCCACGCTCCATATCTACAGGTACCGATACATCTCCTGCGCCGCCTCCTTCTTAACCGTCTCCTGCACGGAAAGCACCTCCGCCTTCACGGCCTTGCTGCCGAATCGGATCTCGATCACGTCTCCCTCCTTGACGGCAGCGGACGCCTTTGCCGCCTTGCCATTTACAAGTACCCTGCCTGCGTCACACGCCTCGTTCGCGACCGTGCGCCGCTTGATCAGGCGCGATACCTTCAGATATTTGTCAAGTCTCATTATAAAACTCCTCTCTGATCAAACGAAAAAACGCCCCGGGATCTCCGCTTCTGCAGAAATCCCGGGGCAATCCTTCTCTTAGTTCACCATATCCTTCAGGGCTTTCCCTGCCTTGAACTTTGGCGTCTTGGAAGCCTTGATTGTCATTGTCTCACCAGTCTGCGGATTCCTGCCCTCTCTGGCTGCGCGCTCAGATGTCTCGAATGTCCCAAAACCCACAAGCTGAACCTTCTCACCGTTCTGAAGCTGCTCTGCAACTACGTCCGTGAAAGCCTTCACCGCTTTCTCGGCGTCCTTTCTGGATAACTCTGTCCTGTCTGCAATTGCAGCGATCAATTCTGTTTTATTCATGATAATCCCTCCTGTAATCCTATTCTGGTTTATCTGGCCTTTGTATAACAGCCTTGTTAATATTTATATAATGTTAAAGCGTGTTTGTCAAGGATTTCCTGTATTTTAGCCGGAATTTAGTCCGGGACGATTTTTTCTGCCCGGTTTCCGTCAGTTCCTGAATTTCAGGCTGAAACTCTACCTCCGCCAGAGACTCAGAGCTCACCACCGGCGCAGCCATCGACGGCGGGTTACCGGCCAGCTCCGGCAAGAACCGTTCCGCCCGCTCAATAACCAGTGCATCCGCCCCATACGTATACAGGTCGGACAGACTGTACGGGACACCCTTGAAAAGTAAGCATCCTGAAATGCTTCCGCCAGAAATCCCGCATCCGGATCCCCGGCAGAATCCAGTACAGAACCAACACAGCCGGGAGGAAAATGCTGATAAAAACAAGTGAACTGAATACCATATGTGTCTACTCCGTGTCCTTT
>CAYRKA010000043.1:14232-17149 GCA_964424785.1 uncultured Lachnospiraceae bacterium
CAGCAGGCTTTTCATAAATATGCACCTCTTTCTTTACCGAAAGCTTTCGGAAACTTCCTGATAAGAGTATCATCCTCCTTCATAAGCCAGATCCCTGATGACCTCTCCTGCCAGGATCAGCCCCGCCACAGAAGGGACGAATGCAATGCTCCCGGGGATATCGCGCCGCTCCGTACATTTATGCTTTGCCCCCGGCGGGCAGATGCAGTGTGTCCGACAACTGATGCTCAGATCCTCAATCGGTCGGACCGGCTTCTCAGTGGAATACACGACCTTCAGCTTCCGGATACCACGCTTTTTACATTCATGCCGCATGACTTTGGCCAGCGGGCACATGGATGTCTGGTAGATATCCGCTACCTGGAATTTTGTGGGATCAAGCTTGTTCCCGGCTCCCATGCAGCTGATCACCGGCACACGGCATTTCTGCGCCTGCATGACGATTTCCAGCTTTGCCGTGACCGTATCCACCGCATCTATGACATAGTCATACTCCGAGAAATCAAATTCATCTGCCGTTTCCGGCAGATAGAAGCATTTCCGCACCTCCACCTGTGCGTCGGGATTGATTTCGAGGATCCGTTCCTTCATCACATCCGCTTTATACTTTCCGACCGTCTTCCTGGTCGCTATGATCTGGCGGTTCAGATTCGTCAGGCAGACCTTGTCGTCATCTACCAGCACAAAAGAGCCGACCCCGCTGCGTGCAAGCGCCTCCACAGCAAAACCGCCCACGCCGCCGATGCCGAATACAGCCACTTTCGCCTGATAGAGCTTCTCCATATTCTCGCCGCCAAGGAGCAGCTGCGTCCTTGAAAATTGATTCAGCATAAGTTTTCCTCCCTGTCACGCGGACGCCATGTCCTCTGCAGCGCTGTCCGCTCAGTCTGATTTTTTCTGCAGCGCCGCGCCATGGTCATAGTGATCTAAAAAATGGTGCTTTTCTCCATTCTGGTTATAAGCGATGACGGCATCCAGCCGCACATTTTCCACGCTCCGGAAAATATGGCTTTCCACATCAGGATTCTCCTTCTTCAGCTCCGCAATCAGCCGCTTGGTTTCCATCCGCTTAGATACGGTCCGCCCTTCCGGGCCGCAGGAGGAACAGGTGTCCGTGAAATGACAGGCGCATTGGATGAAATTCAGCTCATTCGCGTCCCGCCAACGTCTGATATCGTCCTCCCGTATCAGGTACATCGGGCGGATCAGCTCCATCCCCTCAAAATTGGTGCTGTGCAACTTCGGCATCATTGTCTGGATCTGGCCGCTGTAAAGTATCCCCATGAGGATCGTTTCAATCACGTCGTCATAGTGGTGCCCCAGGGCGATTTTGTTGCAGCCAAGTTCCTTCGCCTTTGCGTACAGATATCCCCGACGCATTCTGGCACAGAGATAGCACGGCGACTTCTCCTCCTGGTAGACAATATCAAAAATCTTCGTCTCAAACATGGTAATCGGAATGCCCAGGAGCTTCGCATTATGCTCGATCACCCTGCGGTTTTCCTCGCTGTACCCCGGATTCATTACCAGGAATACCAGCTCAAAATGACAATGCCTGTGCCTTTGCAGCTCCTGAAAGAGCTTCGCCATCAGCATAGAATCCTTGCCGCCGGATACGCAGACAGCAATCTTATCCCCCTCTTTGACAAGCTCATAGATCCTGACCGCCCTGGCAAACGGGGTAAAGAGGCGTTTGTGCCAGGTCTTGCGCAGCCCATCTTCGATCTGCCGCTGTCTGTCCGCGTCTTTCTCCCGCTCCATCTTACTTCTGATCCATCCCATATAGCCGCCCTGCAGACTGTACGCGTCAACGCCAAGCTCCCGCAGCTTCTCCACGGAATCCATGCTGAACCGGCCTCTGGTGCAATAGACAACCACGCCTTTCCCCCGGGCAAACTCCTCTGCGTGGGCAGGGAGCTCCTCCTGCGGTATGGCGGTCGCCCCCGGAATCATGCCATAGGCTATATTCGAGGCATCCCGGATGTCAACCAACTGACAGCCTTCCTTTATTTTCCTCTCCAGTTCCTCTGAGGATATTTCCCATTCAGATGGCATTCGCCTCTCCCTCCGTAAGCGTCTCGTTCATACTTCCTGTGCGATATCCGGCCAGATCCAATGCGACATAAGCAAACCCGGCCTCCCGCAGGCGGGAATAAATGCGGAGGCGGTTTTCCTCCTGCATCAGCACCGGGAACTCCTCCGGCAGGATCTCAATCCTTGCAATCGTATTCTTGTCCTGGCCGTGGATCCGCACGCGCACCTGGTGGAAGCCCATGTCCAGGAGAAGCTGCTCCGCCTGATCCACCATGGCAAGCCTTTTTTCATTTATGGTTTCACCATAGACAAACCGCGATGACAGGCAGGCGAACGACTGCTTGTCCCACGTAGGCAGCCCCAGTTCTTTGGAGAGCTGGCGGATCTCATCCTTGGTAAGCTGTGCGTAACGCAGCGGGCTGGCAATGCCAAGCTCCTCCACCGCAATCAGCCCCGGGCGGTAATCGCCGTTGTCATCCATATTGGAGCCCTCTGCCACCTCTGCAATGCCATTTTCCTTCGCAATCCTTAATATCTTTTCAAACAATTCATGCTTGCACAGGTAACATCTGTTTCTCGGATTCTGGCGGAAACCGTCAATCTTCAGCTCCTCCGACTCCACAATAATATGGCGGATACCCTGGTCGGCGCAGAACCCCCTTGCTTCCTCCAGCTCCCTCTTCGGGAAAGAACAGGATGACGCAGTGACAGCAATCACCCTGTCCCCAAGTACATCCGCAGCCGTCCGAAGCAGAAAGGTAGAATCCACGCCGCCGGAAAACGCGACGGCAACACTGCCAAGGCTTCTCAGGTAGTCCTGTAGTTTTCTGTATTTTTCATGTACTGCATCCATCCTGCTTTTCCTTTCATACCTGATATATAC
>CAYRKA010000044.1:0-16959 GCA_964424785.1 uncultured Lachnospiraceae bacterium
GTAGACCAGTTCCCACAGACTTCCCAAACGCAAAAAATCCGGGAATTGAAACTGCTGTCCAAACAGCTTCAATCCCCGGAAACTCCTTGTTTTTCAACACTTTTTCAGTTCTTTATTTCTCCACCCGTGACATCAATACCACGCACTCAACATGCACACTATTCCCAAACATATCCACCGCACACCCCTTCACCATCTCATACCCACCCCCGCACAACACCTTCAAATCCCGCGCCAGCGTCGCCGTGTCGCAGCTCACATACACAATCCTCTTTGGAGCCATCGCAAGCATCGTCTCCAGCACGCTCCTCTCGCATCCCTTACGCGGCGGATCGACAACGATCACATCCGCCTGGATCCCCTCCGTGTGGTACTTTTCGGGCAGCACATCCTCCGCGCGGCCGACATAGAACTCCACGTTCGTAATATGGTTAAGCGCAGCATTCTCACGCGCATCGCGGATAGCATCCGGGACGGCCTCAACTCCATAGACCCGCCTGGCGCTGCGGGCAAGGAACAGCGAGATCGTACCAATGCCGCAATAGAGATCCCATACCGTCTCGCTGCCGGTAAGCCCCGCATATTCAAGCGCTTTTGCATAGAGCCGTTCCGTCTGGACCGGGTTGACCTGATAGAACGACAACGGCGAAATACGGAAGCGCACGCCGCCGAGCTCATCCTCGATCCAGGTACGCCCCCAGAGCGGCTTCACCTCACGCCCCATGATGACGTTCGTCTTCTCTTTGTTGATATCCAGGGTAATGCTGGCCATGCCGGGCAGGGCGGCGAGCTGGCCTGCGAGCTCACTGCCATGTGGGAGGGAGGTGCCGTTAATGACGAGGCTGACCATGATCTCGCCAGTCGCGCGGGCAACGCGCGTCATGATGTGGCGCACCAGGCCGCGGCCTGTCTGTTCGTCGTACGGCGGAATGTGGTACTTTCCCATATGTGCGAGCACGATGTCAAGGATTTCACGGTTCACCTCTGCGCCGAGCAGGCAGTCGCGGCAGCTCACAATCGTATGGGTACGACCTGCATAGAAGCCTGCCGTCAGATGGCCGTCGCGATCCCTGCCGACCGGAAGCTGCGCTTTGTTGCGGTAACGGAAGGGCTGATCCATGCCGATGATCGGCTCTAGCGGCGGATTGGCGAAGCCGCCGATGCGCTGAAGACTGCCGCGGACCTTGTTTTCCTTAAAGCGCAGCTGCGCTTCGTAGCTCATGGCCTGGATCTGGCAGCCGCCGCATTGGTGCGCGGTCGGGCACGGAGGCGTGACGCGGTCGGGGCTCGGCGTGACCAGGCGCATCAGACGCGCGTAGCCGTAGGTCTTCTTCATTTTCATGATCTTCACCTCAGCTACGTCACCGATCACCGTGTCCTTTACAAACAGTGCGATGCCGTCTGCATGGCCGATCCCGAGGCCTTCGCTGCTGAGATCCTCAATCGCCAGTGTCAGCAGGTCATCCTTTCTCATTTCGTTTCCTCCACATCAGTATTCTGAGCTTTTTCTCAGATTTGAATCAAACAGCCTGTTGAAGCCGAGCCAGTCTGCGTTGTCTCCCGCGCCCTTCAAGATCTCGCGCATGGTCTCGAGCTTCGCGTCGGTATTGTCGGCGTAATTGAGCGCCATCGCCTCCGCGAGCGCGGGCTTTTTCGGCGAACCAAATTCGAGCTCGCCGTGGTGCGCCAGGATGCAGTGCTGGAGCTCGCTCATCAGCCGCTTCGGGAAGCCTTTGATGTGGCGGCAGCCGAAGCCGACCAGCTCACAGCCTATCACGATATGCCCGAGGAGCTGACCGTCATCCGTATAATCGTTCTGCGGGAAGTTCGAGATTTCCCTGAGCTTGCCGACATCGTGGAACAGCGCCGCCGTGAACAACAGATCTTTTTTCAGGTACGGATACTGCTTCACGTAAAAATCGCAGAGCTTCACGACACCGAGCGTATGCTCGAGCAGGCCGCCGACGAAGCTGTGATGCACTGTCTTGGCAGCGGAGTGCTGTTTGAATGCCGCGACGAAGGGCTCATTATCCACAAAATACATCTGAATGAGCTTCTGCAGGTACGGGTTCTCCACCTGCTTCATATAGTCCATCAGCTCGTCGTACATCTGGTCGGGATTCTTTTCGCTGACCGGCAGGTAATCGGCCTCGTTATACTCGGACGCTTCAGCGCGGCGTGCGCGCTTGATGCTCATCTGCAGCGTCCCCTGGAAATTCGTGACGTCGCCGTTGATAAATATGTAATCCATCACCCCGAATTCTCCGATGCCGGACGAATTCGGATCCCAGATCTTCGCGTCAATCGTACCTGTCTTGTCCTGCAGGACCACGTTCTCGTACTGCTTGCCGTTCTTCGCCGTTGCTGACTGCTTGTATTTGCAGAAGTAAATCCCGTTAATCTTGTCTCCTTCGTGAAATGTCCCGATAAATTTCATACCTTTCCTCCATCTTCCATCAATAAGAATGCGCCCCGGAGGGCTCTGTATCTTCTGTATATTATAGAAGAAAATCTTCTGTTAGTAAACTTTAAAATTCTCCTCGATCCCTTCCGCCCGAATTACCGTATATAATAGGAAATGACTTTCGCTGCCGCCCTTGTGATTTCTTATAAAAAATGATATGATGGCTTTGGATGTTACGATTCATTGTAACTGAACAGTCATCAAATTACGCAAAGGAGGTATCTTATGCTGAAAGGTAAGGTTGCAGTAGTTACGGGTGGCACACGGGGAATCGGATTTGGGATTGCCAGGAAATTCCTAGAAAATGGCGCGAAAGTGGCCATTGCAGGGTCGAGGCCGGAAACGGTGGACAAGGCGCTGGCGAAGCTGTCGGAATATGCGGGCAGCGTAATGGGTATTTGCCCGGATCTGTGCGATCCGCAGGCAGTCGCGGATGCTTTTGTCTCAGTGAAAGAAAGATTCGGCAGCCTCGACATTCTTGCCAACAATGCCGGTGTATCTTCGAGGACATCCCTGTATGATTATACAGTGGAAGAGTTTTCCCACATCCTGGATGTAAATCTGAAAGCAGTATTTGTCTGTTCGCAGGCTGCGGCAAGGATCATGAAAGAAGAAGGCGGTGGAGTGATTATCAACACCAGCTCGATGGTGAGCAAATTCGGGCAGGCCGCAGGCTGTGGTTATCCGGCAACAAAGTATGCGGTCAACGGCCTTACTATTTCTCTGGCGCGTGAGCTTGCGAAGGACCGGATCCGTGTCAATGCAGTCGCCCCGGGCGTCACCAGGACCGATATGGTGGCCGCCCTGCCGGAGGCAATGGTGCAGCGTATTTCCGCGGGGATTCCGCTGGGAAGAGTCGGCGAGGCAGAGGATATTGCAAACGCTTTCCTGTATCTGGCCAGCGATGCGGCCAGCTATGTGACCGGAGCCGTCCTGAACGTGGACGGGGCTTCCATGACCTGAACCCCACGGCTCAGCAGGAACCAGACGGCGATCTCCGTCTGGCGGACGGCATCGGCAAATATCTGAAAATTCCGCCTCATGCAGTGGAGGACGGAGAGTACTTTGGCAAGGCCGGGGTTGTCCGGCCTTGCTGTGGTAGGCTCCGCCGGGATCGCACGGGCTGTTTCCGGCAGCCCCTCAGGTGACCCTGAATTTATAGCCGATCCCCCACACTGTGGCGATGGCCCAGCTTTTATGGTTCTTAATCTTTTCACGGATGCGTTTGATATGCACATCGACAGTCCGTGTATCCCCCATGTAATCGTATCCCCAGATGCGGTCAAGCAGCTGCTCCCGCGAAAAAACCTGGTTCGGGGATGCAGCAAGGAAATAGAGGAGCTCGAGCTCTTTGGGCGGCATCTCCACCATCCCGCCTTTGTAGAGTACGGAATAATTCGTGAGGTTCACAACCAGGTCGGGATACTCGACGCACTGATCAGACGACGGGCTAGGGGGCCGGGGTGGCTGGTAACGGCGCAGGACGGCCTTGACCCGGGCAAGCAGCTCACGGTTGTCGAATGGCTTGCAGAGGTAATCATCCGCGCCGAGCTCGAGGCCGAGCACACGGTCAAAGACCTCTGTCTTTGAGGAGACCATGATCAGCGGCGTGTTTGCGGTTCGCCGCAGCTCGCGAAGGAGCTGGAACCCATCCACACCCGGCAGTACCGCGTCTGTGATCACCAAATCAGGCTTGAATTCCGTGAACATACGCAGGGCCGCAGGGCCGTCAGCGGCTGTCCTGGTGCTGTAAAGCTCCTGGGCCAGGCAGGATGAGATCAGCCCGGCATCAAGCTGGCAGGCATCGGCGATGAGGATTTTCTGCCTGGGCTGCATATTCATCTCTCCTTTGCATATTTTTTCGCATTTCTCTTTGCATTACTTGAACTCTACGATCGTGACTCCTGCGTCGCCCTCGCCGAATTCACCCAGCCGGTATGATGCAACGTGCTTCTGCCGCTTCAGATACTGGTGGACAGCCTTGCGCAGCGCCCCGCTTCCCTTGCCGTGTACAATGCGTACCGGGGAGAGGTGCGCGATATAGGCATCATCGAGATATTTGTCGAGCTCCACGACTGCTTCGTCCGTCGTCTTGCCGATCAGGTTGAGTTCGGCGCTGACCGAATAGGACTTCGCCATCTTCACGCGGCTGCTGCCGGAGCGGGATGAGGCCTGCGGCTTGTAGGACGGCTCGTCATCGATCTTTTCAAGATCCGTCAATTTGACCTGCGAGCGCAGGATACCCATCTGCACATACAGGTTCCCGCGGGCGTCCGGCAGCGTGCTGACAGTGCCGTTCAGGTTCATGCTGAGGACACGCACACTGTCGCCGATGCGCAAATCCTTCGTCGTCAGCTCCTTTTTCGGCTTCTTCGCCGTCTTTACGCCCATATTTTTCTCAAGATCAGAGAGCTTCCCGCGCAGCTTCGTGCGTTCCTGTTCCATCTCGCGGGAAGCATTGGACTCCTTGCCAAGCCTGTTGTATTTGCGGATCGTCTCGTCGGCGTATTCCTTCGCCTCGCGCAGGATCGCCTGCGCCTCCTCGCGCGCTTTCTGCATGACAGCGTCGCGGCTTGACTCAAGCTTGTCCTCCTTGCGCTCAAGGCGGGACTTCAGCTCCTTGATCTCCCGGCGATAACGGTCGATCTCCTGCTGCTCCCGTTCGACCGTGGCACGGCTCGACTCGAGATTCGCAATCACATCCTCGAAATCCGCATCCTGCGTCGTGAGATGTTCGCGCGCCTCCTCGATCACGTAATCCGGCAGCCCGAGCTTCTCCGAGATCGCGAATGCGTTGCTCTTGCCCGGGACTCCGATCAGCAGGCGGTAGGTCGGCCGCAGCGTCTCAACATCGAATTCACAGCAGCCGTTCTCGATACCCGGAGTCGAAAGGGCATAGACCTTGAGCTCACTGTAATGCGTTGTCGCGATCGTGCGGACGCCGCGGCGGTGCAGGTTCGCGAGAATGGAGATCGCGAGCGCAGCGCCCTCAGTCGGGTCGGTCCCGGCCCCAAGCTCGTCAAAAAGGACGAGAGAGCGCTCATCGGCCTGCTCCCAGAATGAGACAATATTCGTCATGTGTGACGAGAATGTGCTGAGGCTCTGCTCAATGCTCTGCTCATCGCCGATATCTGCGTATACCTCGTCAAAAACGGCGAGTTCCGAGTGGTCGAAAGCCGGAATGTGGAGCCCCGCCTGCCCCAACAGCGTGAACAGGCCGACCATCTTGAGCGAAACGGTCTTGCCGCCCGTATTCGGCCCGGAAATCACGAGCAGCGTGAAATCGTCGCCGATGCGGATGTCGACGGGGACAACGCTCTTCGGATCGAGCAGCGGATGCCGCCCCTTTTTGATGCGGATACGTCCCTCCTCGTTGAACTCCGGCTCTGTGCCGTTGTATGAGCGGGAGAGCTGTGCACGCGCAAAAATGAAATCCAGCTCTGTCAGGACCTGGACATTGTAGTTAAGATGCTCCGCCTGCTCCGCAGCTAATGAGCTGAGATTTGCAAGCACAATCTCAATCTCCTTTTCCTCCCGGATCTCGAGCTCGCGCAGGTCATTGTTGAGCTTGACGACCGCCATCGGCTCGACAAAGAGCGTCGAACCGCTCGAGGACTGGTCATGGATCATGCCAGGGATCTGCCCGCGGTATTCCGCTTTGACCGGGATGCAGAAACGCCCGTTGCGCTGTGTGATCACGGCGTCCTGCAGATACGTGCGCGTCGGCCCGTTCACGAGAGAGCCGAGCTGTGCGCGGATCCTGTCATTCGCAAGCTTCATCGAGCGGCGCACCTGGCGCAGCCCCGGGCTCGCGTCGTCGCTGATCTCCTCCTCGGAGATGATACAGCGGCGGATCTCATTGCACAGCGGCGTCAGCGGCTGCAGGTCATCAAACATCTGCGCGAGGCAATCCTCCGAAGCCTCTTCATCGCCGGCCGTCCGACTGTTCGACTCGCGCGCCCATGACTTGACGCGCGAGGTCGTCTCTAACAGCCTGCAGATGCGCAGCAGCTCCCCGATATTGAGCGCGCTGCCGATCTCCAGCCGCCTGAGCGAGCCCCGGATGTCCGTCAAGCCGGAAAAAGAGACGCTCCCCTTCCTGTACAGCCGCGACAACGCGTCCGACGTCTCGCGCTGCATCCTGCGGATTTCCGAAAGATCCGAAGACGGAACAAGCTCGCGGCAGCGTGCCTTGCCGGGCTGGGAGCCGGCGAAGTCGGTAAGCTTCTGTATGATTTTGTGGTACTCGAGTACCTTTAACGCCTTTTCATTCATGGTAATACCCCCTATGGACATTTTACATGATATTGGAGGAAATGCAACCTTTTGTTGTAAGAGACGACTTTAATCGTTTCCTTTTGCGCCGAGCGTATGCCGCCAAAGGCGGCTGTCTCCCTCATGCGGCTGTGTGCATCCATTATAGTAAACGACATTATTTATGTCGTTTACTATAGAATCGTTTATCTACACCCAGGCTGAAAATCGAAAGGGCCGCAGGCAACCGCCTGCAGCCCATACTGTTCCGGCCTGATCGGCCAGGAGATCCTCAGTCTTTCCTGTAACTTTTCCTTACAGCCACGCCTTGACCTGCTCGTACACGCCCGCGCCGTCGAGCTTGTACTTCGCGAGCAGCGCTGCCGCCGGTCCGGACTCGCCGAATACATCCTGCACACCGATCTTCAGGACCGGCGTCGGGGCCTTGGCGCACAGGGCGTCGCAGACCGCGCTGCCGAGGCCGCCGATCACGGAGTGCTCCTCGACCGTCACAACCTTACCTGTAGCCTTCGCAGCCTCAACGACAAGATCCTCATCGAGCGGCTTCAGCGTGTGGATATTGATCACCTTCGCGGAAATACCGTCCTTTGCAAGCAGATCGGCTGCCTCGAGTGCGCTGTTCACGCACAAACCCGTGCCGATCAGCGTCACGTCCGTACCCTCGCGCAGTGTCACACCCTTGCCGATCTCAAACTTATAATCCGGATCCGTGTTGATGACCGGAACCGCCAGACGGCCGAACCGCATATAAACCGGGCCGACATGCTCGTACGCCGCGCGGACTGCCGCCCTCGCCTCTACGTCGTCGGACGGATTGATGACTACCATGCCCGGGATCGTACGCATCAGGGCCAGATCCTCGTTGCACTGGTGGGACGCGCCGTCCTCACCTACGGAGATGCCGGCATGAGTCGCACCGATCTTGACGTTCATATGCGGGTATCCGATCGAATTGCGCACCTGCTCAAACGCGCGCCCTGACGCAAACATTGCGAATGTGCTCGCGAACGGCACCTTGCCTGTCGTCGAAAGGCCTGCCGCAATCCCCATCATGTTGCACTCCGCGATACCGCAGTCAATGTGCCTCTCCGGAAATGCTTTCTTGAAAATGCCTGTCTTGGTAGCGCCAGCGAGGTCCGCGTCAAGAACGACAATGTCTTCATGCTCCGCGCCAAGCTCAGCGAGCGCCTTCCCGTAGCTTTCTCTCGTCGCGATCTTTTTTACTTCTGACATAATGCTTCCCCCACTTTCTCTAAGTCTGCCATTGCGATTGCGTACTGCTCGTCATTCGGAGCCGTGCCGTGCCATGCCGCCTGATTCTCCATAAAGGATACGCCCTTGCCTTTGACGGTCTTCATGATAATCGCCGTCGGCATACCCTTGACAGTCCTCGCCTCCGCAAACGCCGCGGCGAGCTGGTCCATATCGTTGCCGTCCGCAACGTTGATTACGTGGAAATTGAACGCCTCGAACTTCTTGTCGATCGGGTACGGAGAACATACATCCGCGATATTCCCGTCGATCTGAAGGCCGTTGTTGTCAACGATCACGACGAGATTGTCGAGCTTCCTGTGGCCAGCAAACATCGAAGCCTCCCACACCTGGCCCTCCTCAAGCTCGCCGTCGCCGAGCAGCGTATATACGCGGTAGGACTTGTTGTCCATCTTGCCTGCAAGCGCCATGCCCACCGCAGCCGAGATGCCCTGGCCGAGTGAGCCTGAGGACATATCGATGCCCGGGATGTGCTGCATACACGGATGCCCCTGAAGATGGGAACCGATCTTGCGCAGAGTCGTCAGATCCTCAACCGGGAAATATCCTCTGTGCGCCATCGCCGAATAATAACCAGGAGCTGTATGCCCCTTGGAGAGGACGAAACGATCCCTGTCCGGATTCTTCGGATCCTTCGGGTCGATATTCATCTCCGCGAAATACAGGTACGTGAACACGTCCGCCGCCGAGAGCGATCCGCCCGGATGGCCGGCCTTAGCACTGTGTACGGCTGTCACGATGCCTTTCCGAACCTCATTCGCCATTTTCTGCAATTCCAGTGTCGTCATATTGGTATTACCTTCCCTTTCTGCTTACTGTCCGTAATAAGCGTTTGCGCCGTGCTTTCTCATGAAATGCTTCTCCTTGATGCTGTCCGGAGCCGGAGTCACGCGCGGATTGATCAGCTCGGTGCGGCAGGCCATCTTCGCTACCTCTTCGAGGACGACTGCATTGTGGACTGCCTCTGCGGCATCCTTGCCCCAGGTGAACGGGCCGTGGTTCGTGCACAGGACTGCAGGCACGTAAACCGGGTTGATCCCGCGGCTCCTGAAGGTCTCGATGATCACAAGGCCTGTATTCTTCTCGTACTCACCTTCGATCTCTTCCGGTGTCAGACTCCTCGCGCACGGGATCGGGCCATACATATAGTCCGCGTGTGTCGTGCCGTAGCACGGGATGTCACGGCCTGCCTGCGCCCAGGAGGTCGCCCACGGAGAATGTGTATGGACGATGCCGCCGATCTCCGGGAAAGCCTTGTACAGCTCGATATGGGTCGGTGTGTCGGATGACGGCTTGTATTTGCCCTCGACACGGTTGCCCTCAAGATCCATGACCACCATATCGTCCGCTGTCAGGATATCGTAGTCTACGCCGCTCGGCTTGATCACGAAATAACCGCTCTCGCGGTCAATCCCGCTGACGTTGCCCCATGTGTACGTGACAAGCCCTCTGCGCGGAAGCTCCATGTTCGCTTCGTATACCTGTTTTTTCAGTTCTTCTAACATAAGGTTCCTCCTTCATTCTCCAGCGGCAAAGACGGCTGCCCCGCCGCAGATGCTGTGCGCACGGCCTTGCAAAACCGCACACAACTGATGCTTCTATCATACACGTTTTTGGTGTATTCGTCCAGTAGTTTCCGGGTTTTTATATGATCGTTTATAACTGTTCCACACAATTCGGGAATCAGCTTTTGACGGGTAAATCATTTTATTCAACACTCTTCAGTGACTCGACCATGTCGATTTTCCTGAGCTTATAAAACATGACAAAATTGACGAGCACGGAGAAGCCGACCGTGAACAGCGTGCCCACCACGAAGCTCGACGGATTGATATTGCGGCCAAACATACAGGCATCCACTTCAACTGTCTTGATCACATAGGCGTGCAGCAGCCTGCCGATCACGCAGCCGAGCGCCGCGCCGATGATGGTCAGCAGCACATTCTCACGGTAAACGTACATCGCTACCTCGCCGTCGTAAAAGCCAAGCACCTTGAGTGTCGCAAGCTCGCGCCTGCGCTCGTTGATATTAATATTATTCAGGTTGTAGAGCACAACAAAGGCAAGCATCCCCGCCGACACGATCAATACTACGATGACGATGTCCAGTGCGCCGAGCATATGGTCGATCTGCTGTGCCATCGTGCGCGTATATGTGACGTTGAGCACCGCGTCGCGCTCAAGCAGCCGCCCGCACATTTCCTCGATGGCCGCCTGGTCTGCGTCACTCGTGAAGAAGACGCTGTTGTACTGCGGCGCCTCACCGTAGACCTGTTCGTATAGCGCCGGGGAGAGGTACAGGTAATGCTGCAGGTAATTCTCGCAGACAGCCTGCACCGGGATCTCAACGGCCTCGCCCCCATCCTCGGGCTCCAGCGTCACCGTATCACCCGGCTTGATGTTCAGCTCCTTTGAAATCTTTTCCGTGATGATCGCGCCCTCATCCGTCAGCTCAAAGGACTCCTTCGTCTCGCGGTCGCGGAAGGTAAAGAATTCGTCAAGCCCCTCCAGGGTTTCCGGCACATAGACATAAATCGACCATGTCTTGCCGGGACCGTCGCCCGTCTGAACCTCCTCACGCTGCATATAAAAGCGTTCCGCGCTGCGGACCTGCTCCTCCTCTTTCAGGGAATCCACCGCCTCCTGCCGCTCCTCCGCCGGGGCATCGTCATCGAGCACTACAAGCGCATCAAAAGTCTGTAGCTCTTCAAACTGCATGACGCCGATATCCATGATCGAATCGCGCAGGCCGTACCCCACCAGCAGCAGCCCCATGCAGCCTCCGATCCCGATAATGGTCATCAGGAAACGCTTTTTGTAACGCATCAGGTTGCGCACCGTCGACTTCCAGGAGAAGCTCAGATGCTTCCAGATAAACGGCAGATACTCAAGCCAGACACGTTTGCCCTCCTTCGGCGCAGGCGGGCGCATCAGCGCTGCCGGTACCGCAAGCAGCTCTTTCAGGCAGGCGGAGAGCGTCGCGCCGATCGTGCAGATGAGCGCGGCCGCCGCAGCCATCAGGCCGTAGCTCCAGTTGTACGGGATCACGATTTTCGGAAGGTGCTGGTACATGATGCCGTAGGCGTTGATGATGACCCACGGGAAAATCTTTTCGCCGACAAGAATCCCGAAAATGCTGCCGCCCACGGTCGCCAGGAACGCGTATTTCAGGTACTTGCCCGCGATCGACCATTTGCTGTAGCCGAGCGCCTTGAGCGTGCCGATCTGCGTCCGCTCCTCCTCGACCATGCGGGTCATTGTCGTCAGGCTGATCAGCGCCGCGACGAGGAAAAACAACACCGGGAAAACCCTCGCAAGGTTCGACATACGCTCCGCGTTCTCCCCGAAGCCGCTGTTCTCCGGCAGCGCGCTGCGGTCGTCGACGTACCACGTCGGCTCTTTGATATCGTCGATCTCCTGCTGGGCATCCTCAATCTCCTGCTCCGCGTCGAGCAGCTCAGCCTCCGCGTCGCTGATTTTCTGTTCCGCATCTGCGATCTTCTCGTCGGCCTCCTTTTTGCCATCCTCGTAATCAGCCCAGCCGTCCTTTAATTTCTGTTCATTATCCGCAATCTCCTGCTCCGCGTCTGCAATCTGCTGCCGTGCGTCGGCCAGCTCCTCCCTGGCATCCGCGAGCTGTGTCCGGCCTTCCTCGAGCTGACGCTCCCCGTCTGCAAGCTGGGACTGGGAAGCATTGAACTGCGCCCAGCCGTCATCGAGCTCCTTCCTCGCGGAGGTCAGCTTCTTCTTCGCCTGCTTCAGCTCCTCATAGCCCTCCTCGACTTCCTTTTTGGAGGATGAGAGCTCGGATTCCGACTTCTCGAGCTGCCGGCGGGCAGCCTCCAGCTGCTGCCGGCCTGTCTCCAGCTCCGCCTTTTTTGCAGCGATCTCCTGTCGGCCTGCCTCCAGCTCCGCCTGCGCCGCGCTAAGCTGTGCGTAGCCGTCGTCGAGCTGCTGTTTCGTCTCAGCCAGCTGCGCCTCGGCGGCGTCGAGCTGCTGCTTCGTCTCTGCCAGCTGTGCCTGCCCCGCATCGAGCTGCTGCTTCCCGGCAGCGAGCGCATCCTCCTGTTCGTTCAGCTGGCGGCCTGTCTCCTCATACTCTGCCAGCTGCGCCTGGATCTGCGCCAGGCCGCCCTGCACCGCGCTGAGGTTTGCCTGCTGTGCCGACAGCTGTGCCATTGTCTCCTCGTATGCCGCCTGCTGCGCGGGCAAAGCCCCGTTCGCAGCCTCAAGAGCCGACTGCTTCTCTGCGAGCTGGCTGTTCAGGGAAGCGATCTGGCTGTCACATGCCGAAGCTGTGCCGTTCGCATTGTCCCGGCGGCTGGCTTGGGCGTCAATCTGGCCGTCAAGCCCCTGAAGCTCTTCGGCAAGCTGAGCCGCCTTATTTTTCAGATTCTCGACATTCTGCCTTTCTTCGTCTGTCGCCGTACCATCTTGCTCCTTTGCCGCGAGGTCGGCTGCTGCTTTGGCATACTGCTCATCCACCTCCGCCTTCTCAGCGGCCTTCGCGTCCCTGCTGCCGCCAAGCGACGTAAGCTGTGCCTCCGCGTCCTGCGCCTCCGCCTGTGCTGCGGCCTTTGCACTCTCCTGCTCCGCGATCTGTGACTGGAGCGCACTGGTCTCACCCGGAAGCGCGGCGATCTGCGACTGCAGCGCCGCAATCTCCGAGCTAAGCCCGCCCGCCGCGCTCTCCAGCTGCCCGCACGCGTCCTGCAGCGCAGCCTCCTGTTCCTGAAGTGCCGCTGCCTGGGTGCGTGCCTCCGCGATCTGCTCCGCCGCGCCGTTGTACTGCGCCCATGCCGCATCGAGCTGCGCCCTGCCGCTGTCATACTCCTGCTGCTTCGCCGCCAGCTCCTGCACACCTGCATCATACATTGTCCTGCCGGACGCCAACTGCTCCACACCCGCCTCATACGCCTGGCTGCCTGCATCGAGCTGCGCAACAGTCGACGCGTAAGCCGCATCGTACGCCTGCTGCCCCTCCTCAAGCTGCTGCTCTGCCTCCGCGAGCTGCTGTTCGCCGGACTTAAGCTGCGCGAGGCTGGTATTGTATTCCTCCCAGCCTGCTTTCAGCTGTTTCTCCCCGGATTTGATCTGTTTCTCCGCGGATTTCAGCTGCTTCTCCGCCTTCGCGGACTCGCTCTTATAATCCTCCAGACCCGAAGCATACTCAGACTCACCGGAATTCAGCGTGTCAAGCGCCTCGGCAATCTGCTGTCTGGCATCCGCGATCGTCGTCTCGTTCTCCGCGAGCTCCTGCTCGCCGTCCGCCAGCTCCTGTTCGCCGTCCGCCACCTCCTGCTTCGCGTCCGCCACCTCCTCCTTGCCATCCTCGAGCTCCGATTCGCCCTGTGTCAGCTCAGATTCGGCCTCGCTGAGCTCTGACTCCGCCTCCGCCTTCGCATCGGCGAGCTCCTGCTTCGCATCCTCGACCTCCTGCTTGCCGTCTTCGACCTCCTGCCTCGCGTCGTCCAGCCTGGACTGCGCCTCGTCCACTACCTCGTTGTACCGTACCTCGCAGCGCACATCCGAGATCGCGTCAATCCCGTCATACACGCGCTCCACAAGCTCATCGTACCCGTCGGTGTAGACCGTTTCTTCCCCTGCGCCCGCGGCCTGCACATATACGACCGTATACACATCCGAATCAAAGTCCTGCTCCGTCACATACAGGAAACCGGACACGGAGCCGGTACCCAGCGTCGTGCTGCCCCGCTCAAAGGATATGTAGCACGGGCTGTAGCCATAGCCGCATACCGTAAATTTCGTGCGCTTCAGCAGGGTATCATCCTCCGAGCTGACCGTGACCTCAATCGTATCGCCTGCCTCATAGCCCATCTCCAGTGCATACGAAGCGTCGAGAAAGCATTCGCCTGCCTTCGACGGGAGCGTCCCTGCCTCTGGTGTCAGTTCATTCATGCCGTCCGCAAGGGACTCCACATGCAGCACCTCCCGCAGCTCACCCTCCCCGCAGTAGACATCCTCCGAATAACACCCGACCGCCCGGTCCACGCCGTCCACCGCACTGATCTGTGCCACATCGTCATCCGTCAATCCAAGCGTGCTGATCACGCGGATATCCATCAGGCTGCTCTCATCATAATAATAATCAGCAGTCATACGCATATCCGGAGCCGATGCCTGAAGCCCGGAAAAGAAAGCCACCCCCATCGCGACTATAAAAAAAATAGACAGGAAGCGGTTCAGGCTCTTCCTGATCTCCATGTGAAAATCTTTTTTCAATGCTCTCTTTTTCATAAGACCATTTCATCTCCGATATGCTGCCACCTGATCGTCTCCACAGGCACAGCCCGCCTGTCTCTTATCAGCTACCATTCGATCGTCTCCACAGGCACAGGCTGCTCATTCAGCGTCATCGCCGCAACACGTCCGTTCTTGATACGGATGACGCGGTCGGCCATCGGCGTAAGCGCCGTATTGTGCGTAATCACGATCACCGTCATACCCTTCTGGCGGCACATATCCTGCAAGAGCTTCAGGATCGACTTCCCCGTCTGGTAATCGAGTGCGCCGGTAGGCTCGTCGCACAGCAGCAGCTTCGGGTTCTTCGCGAGTGCACGCGCGATCGAGACACGCTGCTGCTCGCCGCCGGACAGCTGCGCCGGGAAATTCTTCATGCGCTGCCCAAGCCCGACCTCCATCAGCACATGCGCTGCACCCAGCGGATTCTTACAGATCTGCATCGCGAGCTCCACATTCTCCAGCGCGGTCAGGTTCGGGATCAGGTTATAGAACTGGAATACGAAGCCAATATCGTCGCGCCGGTAGCCGGTCAGCCGCCGCGGGCTGAACTGTGCGATATCCTGCCCGTCCACAATGACCTTGCCCGAGCTCGCCGAATCCATCCCGCCAAGTATATTCAGCACCGTCGTCTTGCCCGCTCCGCTCGGCCCGACGATCACGACAAACTCACCCTTCTGTATCTCAAAATCAATGCCGTCGACAGCATGGATCTCGACCTCGCCCATGCGGTAAATTTTCGTCACGTGCTCGAGCTTCACAAATGCGTCCTGCATGAAAATTCCTCCGTTCGGTAAAATCCTGTTAATCATTTTACCTTGAACAGAGGAACGGCGCAACATTTTTATGAAAATTTAATTACTGATAATTCGCGTAACCAGTACACAGCTCTGACCCGAACAGGAATGGTCAGCAGGAATTCTCCGACTGAATGATTCACACTATTTGCGCTCCGCGAGCGGCACGTAATCTCGGTGGTGCCCGACGTACATATAAGCCGGGCGTATGATCTTGCCCTCATTGACCAGCTCCTCGATGCGGTGCGCGCTCCAGCCCGCGATACGGGAAATCGCAAAAATCGGCGTGAACATCTGCTTCGGGATGCCAAGCATTGAGTAGACAAAGCCGCTGTAAAAATCGACGTTGCAGCAGATCGGCTTGTGGAGGTTCTTGCTGGCTGTCAGCAGCTCGGAAGCGATGCGCTCGACCTTCTCATAAAGCTCAAATTCCTCGGTCAGGCCCTTCTCAACTGACAGGGACTTCGCATATTCCTTCAGGATCACCGCACGCGGATCTGACAGCGTATAGACGGCATGGCCCATGCCGTAGATCAGCCCGGTCCGGTCGAAAGCCTCTTTCCTCAGGATCTTCGTCAGGTAATCGCGGATGGCGTCGTCGCTGCCCCAATTGTGGACATTTGCTTTGATGTCGGCAAACATATTCTCGACCTTCAGGTTCGCGCCGCCATGCTTCGGGCCTTTCAGGGAACCGAGCGAAGCCGCGATCGCGGAATACGTATCCGTGCCGGTCGAGGAGACGACATGTGTCGTAAAGGTCGAGTTGTTGCCGCCGCCGTGCTCCGCATGGATCACAAGCGCAATATCCAGCACGCGCGCCTCGAGCTCAGTGTAACATCCGTCCGTGCGCAGGATGCGCAGGATATTTTCCGCCGTCGAAAGCTCCGGATCCGGGTAACGGATCACGAGGCTCTTGTCATTGTGATAATGCTGGTACGCGTGATATGCGTAGACGGAGATCAGCGGGAACGTCGCGATCAGCGACAAGCACTGCTTCAGCACATTTGGGACAGAGACATCGTCGGGATTCTCATCATAGGAGTACAGCGTCAGGACGCTCCTCTGGAGTGCATTCATAATATCAACACTCGGCGCTTTCATGATCACATCGCGGACAAACTTGTTTGGGAGCTCGCGGTACTGGCTCAGGAGCTCGATAAACGAATCGAGCTGCTGGCGGTTCGGCAGCGCGCCGAACAGGAGCAGATAAGTGATCTCCTCGAAATTAAATTTGCGCGTCCTGAATCCTTCCTTTAGATCCATGATATTGTAGCCCTGAAAATAAAGCTCCCCTTCCTGCGGCACCTTTTTGCCATCCTTCCGGGCAAAAGCAACGACATCGGAAATCTCGGTCAGACCGGTCAGGACGCCCTTCCCGTCGGACTCGCGCAGCCCGCGCTTCACATCGTATTTTTCGTACAGGCTCAGGTCAAGAGCCCCTGATATCATACAGTATTTGACAAGCTCGGCAAGCCTGATATCCCTGATCCTTCTCTCGTCGTCATTTCTCAGCATACGTTCATCCTCCTGATATCTGTCTTTCCACGCTTCCGGACGGCAGGGGCGCCTGCTCATTTCCAGGCTTCCTCTCTCCTCAGCCAGCCTGCCACCCGCTCCATCGTCTCTTTGCGGATCGAATAGTAAACCTTCTTTCCTTCCCTGCGGCAGGCCACAATATCCGCCTCCGCCAGGACCTTCATATGATGCGACAGCGTTGACTGTACGACGCCGACCGATTCCAGCAGCTCCGTCGCGCACAGTTCATTTTTATCGAGCAGCAAAAGGATCCTCATCCTGCTCTCATCGCCCAGCGCACGGAACACGGCGGTAGCCACATTTGTATCCGCCCCGGGCTGCAGGACACCCGGCCCTGCCTTCTTCTTTTCCGGC
>CAYRKA010000045.1:0-7278 GCA_964424785.1 uncultured Lachnospiraceae bacterium
GCCAGGGCGGCAGCGGCTCTGCCGCTGAAATACCTTGCCGCCCTGTGTGCATAAAGAAGGGCATCCCACTATGATTGATATGGAACGCCCTTGTCACCTGTTCTTAAAATACTCTATCCCGCCGTAAAAATCAAGAGAAAAATATGCACGGCAGACGCATTTCCATGATTTTTACAAAAACACGCTGCAAATCCAAAGCGGATTATTCAATTCGCCGATCAGTTCGACTTCTTCTTGCTGACCACATCGAAGATAACCGCTGCCAGCAGCACGAGGCCCTTAACGACTTTCTGCATATTCTGGTCCGTACCCATGATGGACATACCCTGGTTGATAATGCCCATCAGCACGGCGCCGATGATGACACCCGGCACTGTTCCGACTCCTCCGTACGCGGATGCGCCGCCGATGAAGCAGGAGCCGATGGCATCCATCTCATAGTTCTGCCCGTAGGTTGGCTGGGCGCTCGTCATGCGTGCGATCGTCAGCATACCGGCAAGCGCTGCCAGAAGCCCCATATTCGTGTAGGCAATGAAGTAAACCATATCGGTATTGATACCGGAAAGCTTCGTAGCTTTCTCATTGCCGCCAACCGCATAGAAATAGCGACCTACTGTCGTCTTGCTCGTGATGTAACCATAGATCAGGACAACAATCAGGACCCACACGAGGGACGTCGGGATACCCTTATGCTGCGCCAGCTTGTACGATACTGCCAATACGACAGCACAGATCACGATCAACTTCGCATACATTGCGGCAACGTTGCCGGTCTCATAGCCTTTCTTTTTGCGGTTGAGATGACCCCTGATAGTCACAATTATGTAAATAGCACACGCGATGATCCCCGCCGCCAGTGCAACGCGGTTCAGCCCTTCGCTGCCCGGGAAATCCGGCACATAGCAGTTCGCGCCGCCGCCGAACAGGCGGACGAACAGCTCGGACTTGATCGGAAGCGTCTTGCCTCCGAGCACTACATTTGAAAGCCCGCGGAATACAAGCATACCTGACAATGTAGTGATAAACGGCGGAATACGCAGGAACGCGATCCAGAATGCCTGCCATGCGCCGATCAGTGCGCCGAGCAGCAGCATCAGGACGACTGCGACGCCTACCGGCACGCCCTTTGTCTCCATCAGGATACCGCCGCAGGCGCCGACAAAGCAGACAACAGAGCCGACCGACAGGTCAATATTGCCGCCCGTCAGGATACACAGCAGCATACCGGTTGCGAGCACAAATACGTAAGCGTTCTGGGAAATCAGGTTCGTGATGTTCTGCGGAAGCAGGATCTTGCCCTGCGTCCCCCATGTAAAGAACAGCATTACGAGCACCAGAACGATAATCATTGTATATTTTTGAATTCCAACTTTTAATTTTGCCTTGTCCATTGCTTACTCTCCTTTGCCAGATTTCAGAATATATGCCATGATCTTTTCCTGCGTTGCTTCCCCTCTCATCAGCTCTCCGGCGATCCTGCCTTCATTCATTACGTAGATACGGTCCGACATACCCAGGACCTCCGGGAGCTCCGAGGAAATCATGATCACAGACTTGCCCGCAGCCACCAGCTCATTGATGATGCAGTAAATCTCATATTTTGCGCCGACATCGATCCCCCTCGTCGGCTCGTCGAGAATCAGAATGTCCGGATCCGCGAACATCCACTTCGCGAGCAGGACCTTCTGCTGGTTGCCGCCGCTCAGGTTGCCGACATTCTGCTCGACTGTCGGGCACTTCGTGCGCAGCTTATCCTTGTATTCGACAGCAACCGCATACTCCTTGTCCCTGTCCAGAATGCCATGGCTGCTGACAGCCCCAAGGTTCGCGAGCGTCGTGTTGATCTTGATCGGATTGCCCAGCAACAGCCCGTCCCCTTTCCTGTCCTCCGTCACGTACGCGAGCTTGTGTGCAATCGCGTCCCGCGCATTTTTCAGATGAACCTCCCTGCCGCCGATCAGCAGTGTCCCGCTGATCTTCACGCCATAGCTTCTTCCGAAAATACTCTTCGCGAATTCGGTACGCCCCGCGCCCATCAGGCCCGCAATGCCAACTACTTCGCCCTTTTGCACCCTGAGCGATACATTGTCCACAACCTTGCGGTCACTGTAGACCGGATGATAAACTGTCCAGTTCTTGACTTCCATGTTCGTCCCGCCAATCTTTACGCCGGGACGCTTCGGGAAACGGTCTGAAATCTCACGCCCGACCATGCCTCTGATGATGCGATCCTCCGTGAATTCATCGACACCCTTCGTCAAAGTCTCAATCGTCGAGCCGTCGCGGATCACAGTAATCTTATCGGCGACGTATGACACCTCATTGAGCTTGTGCGAAATGATGATGCATGTCAGCCCATCTTTTTTAAACTGCAGCAGCAGGTCAAGAAGCGCCCGGGAATCAGACTCGTTCAGCGACGAAGTCGGCTCATCGAGGATCAGCAGCCTTGCATTCTTCGCGAGCGCCTTGGCAATCTCGACAAGCTGCTGTTTGCCAATGCCGATATCCTTGATCAATGTGCGGGAGGACTCGGCCAGACCTACCTGCCTCATATATTTTTCCGCCAGGCCATGCGTCTCATCCCAGTTGATGGCAGCTTTTTTCCCGCGTTCATTACCCAGGAACATATTTTCGCCGATCGTCATGTAAGGGATCAGCGCCAGCTCCTGATGGATAATAACAATTCCCTTTTCTTCACTCTCTTTGATGTGATGGAATTTGCATACTTCCCCGTTATAAATAATATCTCCCACATAGGACCCATACGGGTATACGCCGGAGAGGACATTCATCAGTGTGGATTTTCCGGCTCCGTTTTCGCCGACCAGGGCATGGATCTCACCCTCCTCCACCTTGAGGTTCACATTGTCAAGCGCTTTCACACCGGGGAACGTTTTGGTGATATTTTTCATTTCCAACAGTATCTTTGCCAAATTTACTTCCTCCAAACTAAAAGCTGTTTCCTTGCCGCCCTGTGTGCAAAAGAACAGGCGGACAACTAAGCCCGCCTGTATCTGATTCGCATCTTCGCCAGATCAGTTACTGGATCTGGTCCTCTGTATAGTAACCGGAATCGATCAGCATCTCTTTGTAGTTGTCAACTGTAACTGCAACCGGCTCGCAAAGGAAGGACGGGATAACACCTGTGCCGTTATCATATGTCTCTGTATCATTAACCGGAGCATCGCTGCCTGTCATGATCGCATCGACCATCTCTACAACCTTGGACGCAAGAGTACGCGTATCCTTAAATACGGACATGGACTGTGTCCCATCAACGATGTGCGGAACGTTTGCAATATCGCAGTCCTGGCCTGTGATAACCGGGTACTCGCCTGTGTAGTTTGCTGCCAGGGCGTTCACAACGCCGAGCGCCGTGGAATCATTGGAAGCAAGCACTGCATGAAGCGTCGTGCCATCTGCATAGTACGAAGAAAGGATATTCTCAAATCTGGACTGTGCCGTAGCGGTATCCCAGTTTGCCGTAGCCACTTCATCCTTCGTCATCTGGCCCGACGGGACAACGAGCTTGCCCTCGTCAATGTACGGCTGCAGGACATCCATAGCCCCGCTGAAGAAGAAATTCACGTTGTTGTCACCCGGATCGCCGGTCACCATCTCGATGTTGAACGGTCCATCCTGGTTCTCGAGGTCAAGAGCCTCTACGATGTACTCGCCCTGCGTCTTGCCAACGAGGTAATTGTCAAACGTTGCATAGTAGGAGACCGCATCCGTGTTCATGATCAGGCGGTCATAAGCGATGACCTGAATGCCCTCTTCCTTAGCCTGCGCAAGTACTGTCCCAAGGGAATCGCCCTCGATCGAAGCGATCACAAGAAGCTCGTCGCCGTTAGAGATCATATTCTCGACCTGGGAAACCTGTGTCTGGACATCATTGCCTGCGTACTGAAGATCTACCTCATACCCTTTCTCTTCGAGCTGAGCCTTCATGTTCTCGCCATCCTGATTCCACCTCTGCAGATCCTGTGTCGGCATCGCTACGCCGATCAGCCCTTTGGATTCTTCCGCATTTGCCACCACACCAAGTGCGGCTGCGCTGAGGGCTGCTGTGGCTGCCAAAACAGCAATTTTTCTGTTCATAACTTTTTCCTCCTTTTGGGTTCTTCTTTTTAAGTTGGGTACAGGATAACACAAACGAATCTGGACATGATTGCAAACAGCCGCAAATTTTTGATAAAAAGAAAAGAAAAGCCGCAGCAGCCCGGATATTTTTGCGCCAAAAAAATCCGGATTGCCACAGCCATGCCATATGCGGGAACCGCGCCCTGCGGCCTCATAGCTCAGCCCACATTCAAATACACATCTTCACGTGTGTGGAAATCGCTGCCGATAATGACCTCGTCCATATTCTCCGCAGTCACGGCGACCGGCTCGAGCGCATAATATGGGACAAGCTCTTCCTCGCGCACAGTTACAACCTCGTCCTCCGCATCCGTAATATAAAACAGATTCCCGGACACGTCGTGCCACTCCTGCCAGGAGGAGGAATCTTCTTTGTCCCCGTCCTCCCGACTGCGCATCAGCACCGTTCCGCTCCCTGCATCGATCAGGTCAAGCATTCCCAGCTCCTCCAGACGCTCACCTGCTGTCTTTGGAATGTCCGCCTGCACAATCCGTTTCTCTTCTGCCATCTTCTCGTAGCCAAGCGCAGCGGCATACTCAGCCGCTTTCCTGGCGAGCAGCTCTACAGGTTTGAATACCGTCATGGTCTGCGTGCCCTCAACGATGCGCTGGCAGGCGGACAGCTCCGCGTCCTGGCCGACGAGCGCGACCTTACCGGCGAGTCGGTTTTCCGCAAGTGCGCGGAACGCCTGGCTCGCAAGGTCGTCATTGCCGCACATGACGCCCACGAGATTGCGCGGAGTCGTCGCCAGACCCTCCTCCACTGCATCGAACGCCAGCTCCGCGAGCCAGTTGTCACAGTAATTTGAATACACGATAGTCAGGCCGCTGTTGTCAATCACTCTATGCAGTCCCTTTTCCATCATCACTACATTCTGGTCAGTCGGCGAACCATAAATCGCGAAAATATTCCCGCCGTCCGGCAGCGCTTCGGCAAGCGCCTGCCCCATCAGCTCCCCGACTCTCTCGTTGTCAAATGAAATATAGAGATCTGTCGCGGTCCCCATGATAAGCCTGTCATACGAAATGACGCGGATTCCCTTCTCCCGCGCCTCATTTACGACATCGGAAAGCGCTGCCCCGTCGACCGCGATCACGACAATGACATCCACATTCTTCTTTATGAAATAGCGGATCTGCTCCTCCTGCTCTTTCACGTCCCCATTCGCGACCTGCACGTTGACATCCGCTCCGAGATCCTTCGCTGTCATGACAAACAGGTCACGGTCGCGCAGCCAGCGCTCGATGACAAATGAATCAAAGCTCATGCCGATCTGCAGCGTATCCGCCACATCCGCCGGCTCGGCTTCTTCCTGCATCCCCGGCTTCGTGCAGCCTGTCAGGGACAGGGCGAACGCCACCGCCGCGGCTGCGGCGGCACAGCGGAGTTTCTTCCATATAAAATACATTCTTCTGTTCCCCCGATATGATTTGTTATTGCGCCAATGTCCAATCCTGACGTACCCCGTCCTGTCTCAAAGCTGTTCCCGGTACTCGCTCGGAGTCACATCTTCCTGTTTCTTAAAGATACGGCTGAAATAGCTGGGGTCACTGTATCCCGACATAATGCAAATCTCCTTGATGCTGAGGTTCGGTTTTCTCAGCAATTCTTTCGCATGGGCGATCCGCACGCGTGTCAGATACTCGATAAAGTTTTCCCCGGCCTCCTCCTTGAACAGCTTACTGAAATAATACGGGCTGATATTGACGTATTTCGACACATCATCAAGCGACAGCTCGCGTGAAAAATTCTCGTCAATATAAGCGCGTGCCCGCGAGATCACAGTCTCCGACTGCTCTTCCCTCTTTGTCGCGACCTTGCGGCAGACCATCTCCAGCTTGCCAAGATACCATTCACGCAGCGCCGTGTAGTCCTGGCATTCCAGCACAGACCGCATATAATCACTGCGGGAATTCAGCCCATATGTCCCGATGCCGCCATTGAAGAACGCGTCCCGCTCCGCCCAGATCACAACCTCCAGTACCTTGAGCTGGATGTCCGCCTTATCATCATAATAATTGCGCACCATCCAGTCAAAAAACTCGTTCGCACGCTGCTTCGACGACGGCCAGTCTCCCTTCGACACTGCCGCAAGCAATTGACGCTCCAGCTCCCCCGGGTAATCCTCGTCATACTGCCCGCGGACCGTCAGGTCATCGACATGCGCGACACTGCTCGTACTCTGGCTCAGTGCACGGAATGCCTCCTCGTACGACAGCTTCAGCTCCTCCATACGGTAGGTGCGCCCGATTCCCGCGCGGAATCTCGCTTCAGCCTTGTCAGAAAAAGTCCTGGCGAGCTTGCGCGCCATATTCCGCGCCTGTTCGATGATCCGGATTCTCGCGGCATATTCCTGCTCCTCCTCTGCGCACGGCACCGCCAGCACAATACGGTTTGTCATGATCGGCCCCACGATACAATTGAAAAATTCCTTGCAGACCTCGCGGAATTCAGTGTACGCCGTCTGCGCGCTGGCACTCATGCTGACCGGCGTCGTCAGCGTCCCGTTATCGCCGCGCAATCCGAATTGGAGAAGCACCACAAAGCCATACTCTTCATGGATGTCAAGCAGCGTCCGATAATATGCAAGGTCATTCGCCGCGCCATCATTCCCCTGAAGGATCATGCTGTTGACAAAACCATTCTCGACAATCGGGATGACCGTCTCCAGCTTCTCCTGGATCTTCAGATTGTCGCTGCGCTTCTGCCGCTCGCTGTCGATCAGCTTCATTGCCCGGCCAAGCACATCGACGACCACCTGTTTCCTGACCGGCTTCGTCAGATACTCCAGCACGCCGAGGTTGATCGCTTCCTTCGCGTAATCGAATTTGCCATACGCGGTAATCACGATAAATTTCGTCATGCTGTTAAATTTGCGGATCTCCTTCATCGCCTGAATCCCGTTGATCCCCGGCATCTGGATATCCATGAACGCAATGTCCGGCCGGAAGCTCTCCGCCAGCTCTACAACCGCCCGCCCTGTCTTCGCAAAGGCAAGCTCACATTCATTGCCGAAATTGCCCGTGATGATCGTCTTCAGGGACTCCAGCATAATGCCTTCGTCGTCCGCAAGCAATACTCTGTACATCGTTTCCCTCCCGCATTTTCTCTTTCGCCGCATGGCTGCCTGTCCG
>CAYRKA010000045.1:7378-16927 GCA_964424785.1 uncultured Lachnospiraceae bacterium
TGCCTGTCCGCACGCTGTCACATCCGCTCACATTCCGGCTGCCTCCCTCCCGCGCAGCGGCACCGTCAGCCGCACCTCGACTCCCAGGTTCTCGCCCGCACTCTCGATCTCAAACAGATCCTTCTCACCGAAAAACAGTTCGAGACGGTTCATCACATTGTCGAGTCCGATCCCGGTCGAATCGTGTCCGCTGTCAGATGCGCGAGCCCGTCCTGAAAGCACTTCCTCAATGCGCTTTCGGCTCATGCCCTGCCCATTGTCGCGCACACTGATGCGCAGCCTGTCGTCCTCAGGCCTGACTGTCAGCCAGATATATCCCTCCCGCTCAATATTCCGGATGCCGTGGTTGACCGCGTTCTCGACAATCGGCTGCAGGATCATGCTCGGCAGACGCACCTCCCCAAACCCCGGCGCAATATCCGTTTCATAATGAATATCCCCCGCGAAGCGCACATTCAGGATATAGACGTAATTGTCCACAGCCTCAAGCTCCTCCGCGAGCGTCGCCGTCTCCTCAATTTTGTATACATTATATCTGAAAAAATCCGCCATGCGCTCGATAAAAATACTCGTCTTCTCCGCATCCTCCAGCATCGCCAGCTGCGCTCCCGCATTCAGGGAATTAAACAGGAAATGCGGATGGATCTGCGCCTGGAGATATTTGAGCTGCGCATCCTTCAGGTGCGTCTCCATCAGAAGCTCGCGCTCCTTCATCTTCCGCTCCTTCTCCATGCTCTCCTTTGTCTTGTCAATATATTCGCGAATGCTGCGGACCATCTTCACAAACGCGTGCGTCACAACGCCAACCTCGTCCCTCTTCCCGGTATCCGCAAGCGCAATATCGAAATTCCCTGCCGCGACCTCGTTGGCTGAGCGTGCAAGCATACTCAATGGCTCCGTGATCGTTCGGATCAGGAGCAGCAGAACCAGCAGATTGATCACTGCAGCGGCAACGACAATGGCAGAGCTGATAATCTCCATATAGCTGAGCGAATCCATCATAATCCTGTAATTGTCAGAATTGCTGCGAAACTGCATATCATTCAGACGGTAGACCGCGGATTGGATATACTCATAGTTCTGCTCGGCCGCACTGTACATGGAATTGTACCGCTCTGTGTTCCGCCCGCGCTTCGCCTGCACTGTCTCCTCCGCGAGTCCCAGGTAAGTATCCGTCATATTTCGGATATCCTTTTCGAGCAGCTTCATTTCACTGTCAATATTGTCCGCATTGAGCTGTCCCACCATATCCTGCAGATCCTGCACATGGCGGTAATAGTCCTCAAGCGAATCCGAACTCTTTGTATTCAGATATTCGAATACATCCTCCTGTATGTCCTCAAGGCAGCCGGAAAGCTCATTCAGGCTCGCATTTGTCGCGTAAACCGCGTCGAGCCTGCGCATGGAACGGTTGATCCCGCTGTACAGAAGAATATTGACCACGAACATCAGCATCGCCGTCAACGCAAATGTCATGAGCAATCTGACGCGGATGGAAAGGTGCGTCCGGCCGGTTCCCTCTTCACGCTTATTCATCCTCCCCGCCCTCCTGCAGATAATCCGCCGCGTTCTGCGCTGTGATAATATTCAGGCCGACACTGAAATAACTGCTCACATGCCCCATCTCGTAATATTCGTCAAGCGCCTCAATACAGCACTCGCCCACCTGCTGCGCATCGAGTGTGACGACCATCGGAATGACGCCCTTCTGCACCGCGCTCACCATCATATCCGACTGGTAATAACCGATGAGCTGCACGCTGCCGACCTGATTGTAATCGACCATCGCATAATACGCACATTTACTGTCCGTCTCATTCATGCAAACCAGGATATCAGGGCGCGTATCCTCGTCATGGAACAGCTCCCGTATCGCCTCCTCCGCGTCGAAGCTGCCTCCCTCCGTAATCGTATGGGATACGACCGAAATCTCATGCCCCGGTCCGAGCCCCTCCTGGACAGTCGCTTTCAATTGTTGAAATACGATATCCTTGCCTGTGTCACCACGCCTCAGCAGTACCGTTACTTTTTTCGTATCGTCACGGATGCAGCCTAGGATCTGGCTGCCATATGTAATCCCTGTCTGGTAGCTGTTGAGGCCGACGAAACTCTTCCTCCCGCTGTCCGCCTCGTCCTCAAGCACCGTGATGACCGGGATCCCGTTTTCTTCCGCCTCATTGATCGCCGCGCGGAGCCGCGCCGTGCCGTCCGGCTTCAAAATGATCCCGTCTGCCTTTGACGCCACCGCTATATTGACATAATCCGTCAGAGTATAGCTGTCGCCGGACCATCCCCCGAGAAGCTCGAGACAGGCGTCCTGCCGCTTCGCCGCCTCCGAAGCGCTGCGGTAAATGCTCTGCCACAGGGAGGAGGCGGAATCGTCGGCGATCATCACGTAATGGCGGCTGTACCGGGCCGCGCTGTGCGCATCATCCCACTCCCCCGTCTCCAATGTGCGCAGATAAAACCGCCAGCTCAATATCGTCGCTGCAATCAGTGCGATCAGGATGGTGAGAAGAATATAGACGGTGTATTTTTTGATGGGACGGTGCCGGAATTTTTTCATGAGGATATTGTCCTTTGCATTATAGTTGTGTTCGGGTCTGCGCCGCCTTAAAAAGCTCCTGTTCTTCATGCGCGATCACCTCGCGGGCCGCGTCCGCAAAAGCCGCTTTCTCCTGCTGCTCCTGCCCCGGCCGCTTGCGCTGCTTCTCGGCGCGCTTGACGGCATCCCAGAGACCGGGGATCTCCTGTGCGTCCGGCATAGCTTCCTGCCCGGCCTCCGCATACAGTGTTTTCACATCCCATGCTTTTCCGAGCCCGCTCTCCTCTGCCGTCAGCTGCCCGAATACCTCCGGATGGCGGCGGAGCATCTTGCGGCTCACGCCGCGCACCACGTCCTCGATCGCGAACAGTCCGCCCTCCTCCGCGATCTGCGCAAGCAGTACCACCTGCAGCAGCAGGTCGCCGAGCTCCTCGCACAAATTCTCCGCGTCGCCCGTCGCCTGATAGAGATTGATCCCCGCGACCGATTCCGTCAGCTCATTGATCATGCACGGCTTCAGGCTCTCAAACGTCTGCTCCCGGTCCCACGGGCAGCCGCCCTCCGCCCGCAGCACCCGGATAATCTCCCGGAATGACTCAAACCGTCCCTCACGCACACCCTGCTCATCCCACTTTTTCACGCCTGCTTCCATATGAATTCCTCCTGCTCCGCTGTAAATCACCGCTCATTCCGTGACCGGCAATCTGCCGGCAAATGAAAGGCAACCCGTCCCTCGCTCCGCATATCAATCAATTTCAGAATAACACCTGCGCCTAAAAATCAATCCCAGAACATTACGCCCTGGGACTGATCCTGCCTCATATCTGCTATCATGCTCTTGCGGCCTCACCAGTAAAGGCTTCGCCTGCAGCCTACAGCATTTCGTTGATCATCGCAAGTACCTGCTCACCGAGCGCAGCCGATCTCGCGTCCGCATCTTCGAGCGACGTGCCCTTGATCCCATAGTAGAATTTCACCTTTGGCTCCGTGCCGGACGGACGCACGCACAGCCATGCGTCGTCGGTCAGGTCATAGTACAGCACATTCGACGACGGCAGCCCGGTCGGCTTCACCTCGCCGGTCGCGGTATCCCTGATCGTATCAGCCTTGTAATCGCGTGCCGATACAACACGGTAGCCGCCGATCTCCGTCGGCGGGTTCTTCCGCAGCGTCTCAAGGATCTCCTGGATCTTCTGCAGACCCTCGATGCCCTTGAGCGTGATCGACTTGATATCATCCTTGTAATAACCGTAGCGCTCATACAGCTCCACCATCGCATCCCAGAGCGTCTTGCCCTGTGCCTTGTAGAATGCGGCAGCCTCAGCCAGGGCCATCGAAGCAACGATGGCATCCTTGTCACGCGCATGTGTGCCGATCAGGCAGCCGTAGCTCTCCTCAAAGCCGAACAGGTATGTACCCTTGCCGCTCTGCTCGAAGCCAAGAATCTGCTGTCCGATATATTTGAAGCCCGTCAGCACCTCGATCAGGCCTGTCCCATAATACTTCGCAATCGCGTCAGCCATGTTCGTCGTCACGATCGTCTTGATCAGGACGCCGTCATCCGGCAGCCCCTTCACAGCCTTGCGCTGGCCGATCTCATAGTCCGCGAGCAGGCAGCCAGACATATTCCCGGTCAGCGTGTGGTATTCCCCGGTCTTCGCATCCCTGACACGCACGCCGAGGCGGTCCGCATCCGGATCTGTCGCGAGGATCAGATCCGCGTCGACTTCCTTCGCAAGCTTCAGGCCAAGCGTGAACGCCTCCTCAGCCTCCGGATTCGGATAGCTGACGGTCGGGAAATCGCCGTCCGGGAGCTCCTGCTCCGGCACCACATATACATGCTCGAAGCCAAGCTCCTTCAGCACGCGCCTCACCGGCAGGTTGCCCGTGCCGTGCAGCGGTGTGTAGACGATCCTGAGATTCCCGCTCTCCTGCCGAATCGTCTCCGGGTGAAGCACCTGGCTCTTAAGCTGTGTGATGAACGCATCGTCGATCTTCGCCCCGACCACCTCATACAGGCCAGCAGCCACCGCTGCCTCCCTGCTCATCGTCTTCGCGGACGTATAGTCTGTGATCGCCTTGACCTCAGCCATGATCCCAGTGTCGTGCGGCGGTGTGATCTGCGCACCGTCCTCCCAGTAAACCTTGTATCCATTGTACTCAGGCGGATTATGGCTCGCCGTCACATTGATGCCGGCGATGCAGCCAAGCTCACGCACCGCGAAGGAAAGCTCCGGCGTCGGGCGGAGAGACTCAAATACATATGCCTTGATGCCGTTCGCCGCCAGCGTCTCCGCCGCGAAATCCGCAAACTCCGGCGACATCCTCCTCGAATCATAAGCAATCGCCACGCCCTTCGCCTGGCCGCCCTGCTTAACAATGTAATTCGCAAGACCCTGCGTCGCCTTCTGTACAACATACCGGTTCATGCGGTTCGTTCCTGCGCCGATGATGCCGCGCAGCCCGGCTGTACCGAACTCCAGCTCCGTGTAAAAACGCTCCTTGATCTCGTTCTCATCGTTCTCAATCGCTTTCAGCTCTGCCCTGGTCGCCTCATCAAAATGCGGATTTGAAAGCCATTCCTCATAAGCCTTTCTGTAATCTTCCATCGTAATCCTCCTCGTATAATAATCTCCGTCCGCGCACCCAGACGTGGAAAAACCGCGTATTTCCTGTTTTTATTATAACTGATAAGGTTTAAAAAGGAAACTGTTTTTCAAGCATTTTTACAAATTTATGACGCGCCTCCTCCTGCGCGTTCAGCTTTTCCAGCTTGTCGAGGAACCGCCGCGAAATCCAGGCCTTATTGCTCCCGTAATAATAGTTCGCGAGTTTGCGGAACTTCTCCGGGTACAGCAGGCGCACATACAGAAGCCTGCGCTCTCTGGGCGGGAGCGGCCGCACACGCGCATAGTTTTCCAGCATCCGCATCCCGAAGCGCTGGTTCCAGCCATGCTTTTCCAGTATTTTGCGCATAAAACGGTACAGGTCGGTGACCTGATAATCAAAACGGCAGCATTCAAAATCCGTCGTAGCAATATCGTAGCCCGACATCAGTACATGGTGATGGTTATAATCTCCGTGGCAGACAGTGCCGGACGCGCACGGAGCCGCCCACTCCTCATTCCCGGCGAGGATCCGCCCCGCTTCCTCGGCCTGCGCGTAATATCTCCCGAAGCTGTCCAGGAACAGCCGCTCAAAATCGCCCTTCGCATTCTTTTTCCGCATATAGGCGCGGATTTTGCGCAGCTCCGCATTCTGGGCGGACAGCTCACAGGACGGAGCCGGCGCCGTGAAGCTTGCCCGGAATCCGGCCTCGCCCGCAAGCGTCATCAGCCGGTGCAGACGCGCCAGATTGCAGACCGCAGCCATGACCTCATTCTCATTCGCGGTATCGCACTCCCGTCCCGCATACCACTCCTTGACAACGTACTTATTCTCCTCCCAGTCGCGGGAAATGAGCCCTCCCTCCCGGTTCGGCAGGAGCAGGTCTACCTTCTCATACCCGCCCTCGCGCAGGCGGCGCATCACGCGGTTCTGGAACAGCGCCTTGTTTTCAGAGCCCGTATAATCGCACAAAATCCGAAGCCCCTGCGGCGTATCGAGGATGTAGGAGCCCCTCCCTCTCCTCGTGCCTGTGACCTCCAGGTCGTATTGCTCCAGTACCTTCAACGCTCTGTCATTCATGCCACTCCCCCATTCCGCCGCGCAGCCCTCCGACAGTGAGCGCCGCACGGCCCCTGATAAGCTATCTTATGAGGGGCAGGGGGAAGAATATGAACGGAAACTCCCTGTCGCATACAGCGACAGGCTCCACAATGCACGCCGGAACCCGGATTCCCTTCTTTTTCAACGCTCGGATCACGGAATTGATGCTGCCATCGGCGGAATCGGTCATAACTTCTCAACCAGCGGCAGCAGCTCTGCCAGCGCATGGATCTCATAGTCCGGCGTGATGGAAAAGCCATTCTCCCTGTGCTTCGGGTTGAACCAGACCGTCCGGATCCCCGCATTGATCCCGCCCTGGACGTCAGAGGTCAGGCTGTCGCCGATGACCAGCGCTTCCGCACGGCAAAAGTCAGGGATATGTTCGGTGCACCAGTCAAAATAACCGCGCCCCGGCTTGTCAAGCCCGATCTCCTCCGAGATAAAAATCCCGCCAAAATATTTCTCCATATCCGCGCTTTTCAGCCGCGAGTGCTGCACATCAGCCGTGCCGTTCGTAATCAGGTACAGGCTGTACTTCCCATAAGCCGCCTCCAGAAGCTCCACCGCCCCATCGATATAGTAATGGCCAACGCCAAGGAGCTTCTCGTAAAGCTCCGCAGCCCTCTCAACCGGAGCATCCAATCCCAGTTCCTCAAACAACAGCCGGAACCGCCGCGCCTTCACCTCCGGGCGCGTCAGCCTCCCCTGCTCGAGCAGCCGCCACTGTTCCTCATTCAGTTCGCTGTAGCGCGACAAAACAGCAGGGGCAGGCTCCACGCCAACCGCCGTCAGGGTTTTCGTGAGCGCAATCCGCTCCGCCATGCTGAAGTCAAGCAACGTATTGTCCAGGTCTAACAGTAAATTGCGTATCATCTAATCTTTCTCCCGTTAACTATAGTAATTTATATCGCGCATTGCAAAGGCCACTATGGGAATAAATAAATTCAGGAAATAGCCTGCTTATTGATCTTCGACGCAAGCACCCCCGCCCCAAATCCGTTGTCAATATTGACGACGCTGACGCCGCTCGCGCAGGAATTGAGCATCGACAGCAGCGCCGCCAGGCCGCCGAAATTCGCTCCGTAGCCGACGCTTGTGGGGACGCCGATCACGGGGCAGGCGACGAGGCCGCCGACCACGCTGACGAGCGCGCCTTCCATCCCGGCGACGGCTATGACGACGTTCGCATCCTCCAGCTGCGGCAGCCGGTGCAGCAGCCGGTGGATCCCGGCAACGCCGACATCATAGACCCGCTCCACATAATTTCCGTAGGTCTCCGCAGTCACAGCCGCCTCCTCCGCCACCGGCAGGTCGCTCGTCCCGGCAGCGACGACCGCAATCTTCCCTTTCTTTTCAACAGGAGCCGCGTTCACGATGCCGATGCGCGGGACCGCATTATAAGACAAATCAATCTGCTTCGTGACTTCATCCGCTTTTTCCTGCGAGAGCCGCGTAATCATGATATTTTGAATCTGTTTCGCCTGCATCGCGGACGCGATCCCGACGATCTGCCCCGCCGTCTTGCCCTCGCCGTAAATCACCTCCGGCATCCCCTGCCGCATATGGCGGTGCAGGTCAATATCCGCATAATTCCCGACAAGGATATCCGGCTGCAGGCTGATATCCGCGATTGCCTCATCAGCAGTCCGCTCGCCGCGCTCGATCTGCCGCAGCAGATCGTAAATCTCATCTTTTTCCATACTATAGTTGTCCTCTCTATCTCCACAGGCCGCCGCACCTTCCGGGCATAATCCTGCTACATACATCCATTCTACCGTACCTTCTGGTACGCAATCCGCGGCGATCCATCCTCAATATAGATCCGCCCGCAGCGCACGAACCCGTTCTTTTCCAGCACATGCTGCATGACCTTATTGTCATCGTGTGTGTCACAGCGAAGATTCCCGCACTGGGAAAAGCACCACTGGATGCACTGCGAACCGCTGCCCGGCACGCGCCCCATCGACGCGATCCGATGGATGACGCCATACGGGCCGTCCTGGATCCACGCCCCGTCCTCGATCACCTGATACGTGGGATCATCGCCGATCCGGAACAGAAATACCGTCTCTGGCTCGTCGTTTTCGAGCGCCACATAGCTGACGCCCTCCTCGATATCGTGGCAGATCAGCTCGCGCGCCGGATAACCACCCGCCCACTGCGTCGGGTTGCCTGTCGCACACATAAAGGCGCGCGCCCTGTCATAGATCGCCATGACCTGCTCCAGATCGGCAGGCGTTGTCTTTCTGATTTCCATCTTGCTGTCTCCTCTGTTTTTCCCTGTAAACTGCGAAGCTCCACGATGCTTCATTCTGAAAGATCGTCGTATATACACCTGTTTGCCGCAAGCACCGCGCTTTTAACCGTAAAAACACAAGTGCTCATACTCACCCGCGCAGCACCCCGATCATCTCGTCATGAATCCGCCCGTTCGTCGCAAGCACCTGGCTTTTCTGCGTAAAATCAACCGGCGCGCCGCTGTAATCCGTCAGCTTCCCTCCGGCCTCCTCCAGGATCACGAGCCCTGCCGTGAAATCCCACGGGCACAGTGTCAGCTCGAAGAAGCCGTCGAGCCGCCCGCAGGCAACCCATGCAAGCTCTGTCGCAGCCGAACCGACGCGGCGGATATCCTGCGCACGTATGTAGACCGCCCTGATCTGTCCGAACACCTCCTCCGCCCACTCATGCCGGTACGGCGAAGTCCCTGTCGCAATCAGGCTCTGGGAGAGCGTGTCCGCGGCACTCACATGGATCGGCCTGCCGTTCCTTGTCGCCCCCTGTCCCTTTTTTGCAAAGAACAGCTCGTCGAGATACGGATTGTAGATCAGCCCGGCTACAGGCTCATGCCCGCACGCAAGCGCGAGCGAAATGCAGCTTCCCGGAAAACGGTGGATCAGGTTCGTTGTGCCGTCAACCGGATCGAGAATCCAGACCGGGCGGTCAAAATCAATCTGGCTGTTATCCTTCTCCTCCCCCATGAACTGGATCTCCGGGTACAGCGCCCCAAGCTGCTCGTACAGCGTCCTCTGCACTGCCGTGTCAACCTCCGTCACATAATCCGCAAGCCCCTTTACCTTCACGTGTGCCGCCGCCTCATCATTGCCAAACAGAGCCGCCGCATCCTTCACGATCTGCGCGATCTGTTCAAAGTCTATTGCATCCAAACTAAACATCATAACCTCCAAATATTGCCGAAGCATTTTTTTCTACATGGAACATGGCCGCATACTGCATCAGTGTTCGCAGGTTCTTGTCTTTCCTTCTGGCGTACTGTTTCAAAGCACCCTGAAGCACTT
>CAYRKA010000046.1:0-16803 GCA_964424785.1 uncultured Lachnospiraceae bacterium
CGGCATCCTTCCGGAACATCCCCTCGCCGGAGCATGGGGCATCGACCAGGATTTTGTCAAACGCTTCGGAAAACTGCTCCGCCAGACGGGCAGGCGCCGTATTTGTCACAAAGGAATTCTTCACGCCGAATACTTCCAGATTCTTCAGCAATGCCCTCGCCCGGGACGCGCTGATATCGTTTGCAACCAGAAGGCCCTCGCCCCGGAGCTTCGCAGCCAGCGCTGTCGCTTTGCCGCCCGGTGCTGCGCACAGATCCAGCACATGCTCGCCCGGTTGTACCGGCAGGGCGCTCGCCGGAGTCATCGCGCTCGGCTCCTGCAGGTAATACAGCCCCGCATAATAAAACGGGTGACGCGCCGGATCATCCTCGCGCTCGTAGTAAAAGCCGTTGCTGATCCACGGAACCGGCGTCAGATGGAACGGTACAAGGCGCACAAACTCCTCCACGCTGATTTTCAGCGTGTTGACACGCAGGCCGAAACGCCTCGGCTCCTCGTAGATCCTGAGAAAAGCATCGTATTCTGCCCCCAGCATCGTGCGCATCCGCGCCAGGAATTCCTGCGGTAATTCTGTCATTTTGCGCCTCCCGTCTGCTCGTTGCCCATCGCAACCGAATTGTGGCCGCCGGGCCGTATCTTTCCTTACCTCATACAACGGCTCAATATCTTCACAGTTATACCCGCTCACGCAATATAGTCGGCGTGAGCAGGCATATTCCTCGATCATGTCGACAAATCAATACGTTAACGGGTTTGCATACTGCTGCCCTGCCACTCGTATTTCGTGAGCGATCCCTGCAGCTTCATCTGCCCGAACCCGTTCTGGCGCAGCGCCTCATACAGCACGATCGCCACTGAATTCCCTAGATTCAGCGAGCGCGTCTCCCCGACCATCGGAATCCGCACGGCAGTATCAGGGTGCTCTTTTAAAATTTCCTCCGGGATGCCCGCGCTCTCCTTGCCGAACATGATGTAACAATCCGGCTCATAGGCCACTTCCGTATAGACCTTGCGCGCCTTCGTCGACGCCATATAGAGTTTTGCGCCCGGATTCTTTGCCAGGAAGTCTTCATAATTCAGATACCGCGTCACGTCAAGCTGCGGCCAGTAATCCATCCCGGCACGGCGCAGCGCCTTCTCGGTAAGCAGGAAGCCCAGCGGCTCAATCAAATGCAGCCGCGCCCCTGTGGCGACACAGGTGCGGCCGATGTTTCCCGTATTCGCCGGGATCTCCGGCTCATACAGGACGATATTCAGGTTTGCCATTTTCATTCTCCACAACGCTGACAGCCAGGCTACACCCGCAGCTTTGCAATAAACCTGCCGAGGCGTTCCAGGGCCACCTTCAGATCCTCGATCGAATACGCGTACGAGATGCGCAGGAAGCCCTCGCCGCACGCTCCGAACGCCGTACCCGGCACGACAGCGACGTGCTCCTCCTCGAGCAGGCGCATCGCGAAATCATCCGACGACATACCGAATTCTTTGATGCACGGGAACACATAGAACGCCCCAAACGGCTCGAAGCAAGGCAGCCCCATCTCCTGAAATGCGTGCATCAGGAATCTCCTGCGCTGGTTGTACGCCTCGCGCATCTGTGCGACATCCTCATCGCCGTTGCGCAGCGCCTCAACCGCCGCGTACTGGCTCGTCGTCGGCGCACACATAATCGCAAACTGGTGTATTTTCAGCATCTGCTCCGCGAGGATATGCGGCGCACAGATATATCCGAGCCGCCAGCCCGTCATCGCATAGGACTTGGAGAAGCCGTTGATCGTCAGCGTCCGCTCCCACATCCCCGGCAGGCTCGCGATCGATACATGGTCCCCCTGGTACGTCAGCTCAGAGTAGATCTCGTCCGAAATCACATACAGGTCATGCTCAATGACGACCTCCGCAATCGCCTCCAGATCCTCCCGCCGCATCACAGCGCCCGTAGGATTGTTCGGGAACGGCAGGATCAGGATCTTCGTCCTGTCGGTAATCTTCTCAAGCAGCTCCTCCTTTGTCAGGCGGAATTCATCCTCTTCTTTTAATTCAATCGTGACCGGCACGCCGTCCGCCAGCACGACACACGGCAGATACGAGACGTAGCAGGGCTGCGGGATCAGCACCTCATCGCCCGGATCGAGCATCGCGCGGAGCGCAAGGTCGATGCCCTCGCTGCCGCCGACCGTCACGAGGATCTCATGCAGCGGATCATATGTGATATTGCAGCGTCGCTGCAGGTAACGGCTGATCTCGATACGCAGCTCTTTCAGGCCGGAATTGGACGTGTAAAAGGTGCGCCCCTTCTCCAGCGAATAAATGCCCTCGTCACGGATATGCCACGGCGTGTCGAAATCCGGCTCGCCCACGCCGAGCGATACCACATCCTCCATCTCATTCGCAATATCGAAAAATTTACGGATGCCGGACGGCTCAATGGTCTGTACCTTCCGGGAAAGCGGGTTCCTCACGGTGTCACCACCATCCTCTCATCTCTTGGTTTCTTGCCAAAGATCGTGCCATAATCTTTATATTTCTTGAGGATAAAATGCGTCGCCGTGCTCAGCACCGTGTCGAGCGTCGAGAGCTTGTCGCTCACAAAGCTCGATACCTCACGCAGCGTCTTGCCCTGCAGGATGACGAGCAGGTCATACGCGCCGGAGATCAGGTACACCGACTGCACTTCCGGGTAATTGTAAATGCGCTCTGCGATCGAGTCAAAGCCCTGCCCGCGCTGCGGAGTCACACGCACCTCGATCAGCGCCGTCACCTTCTCCGAATCCGTCTTTTCCCAATCAATCAATGTGTGGTATCCGCAGATCACCTGCTCCTCTTCCATCTTCTTAATCTCATTCGAGATCACTTCCTCGCTTGAACCCAGCAGGATTGCCAGCTCCTTCGGATCCATTTTGCTGTTTTTCTCAAGAAATGTTAAAATCTGATCTCTCATTTTTGCCTCCTGTTTTCTGCTCTATACTGCAATTCCCCCGCCCTGCGGTACTACTCCTCCTGCTGCGGCCTGCCGGGAAAGCGCTGTTTCCCGTCAATGCTGCCCATGTCTTCCGCCCTGCGGTACCATTCCTCCTGCTGCGGCCTGTCAAGGAACCGCCGCTCCCCGCCCCTGCGGATCACACGATCCCTCCCCTCTGTGGCCCTGCCGATTACGGCTGCCGGGATACCTGCCCGCTCAAGCTCCGGGACAAGCCCCTGCCCATTCTCTGTGCCGACCAGCAATGCCCCCGCCGAATACATGTAGTATGGGTTGACATCAAAATATTCACAAATCTCTATCGTCTCCTGTTTCACAGGAATCCTTTTCAGATCCACTTCCAATCCGACATCTGCGCGTTCTGCCATCCTCCAGAGAGCATTGAAAATGCCTCCCTCCGACAGGCTGTACATCGCACACGGGCCAAAGCAGGCAGCGGCCCGTGCCTCCGTCTCCACGGACATCAGTTTTGCAAACTCTTCCGCACGGTCAACCAGGGAATACGGGTAACGGCTGCGCAGCCGATCCCCGTAAACACGCGCCAGGGCCGCTGTCCCGCCGAGCGCGATCCACTTCGTCAGGACAAGATCGTCGCCCGGACGAAGCAGCCTGCCGGAACGCAGAGGCGTCCCGTACACCGTCACAACATACCGGGCACGCACCACCGCTGCCGTGACCTCGGCGCACGCGTCTGTCACTGCTATCGAATACTGCTGCGCGGCAGCGCCAAGCTGCTTCATGTCCGCCCGCAGCGCATGCTCCTCGTATGCCTGAGGCAGCAGCCCGTACACCGCCATGCTCCGCGGAACGGAACCGGAAGCGAAAAGGCGGTTCGCCGCCTCCGTCACGAGCGGCGCCATCAGCCCCTCAAAGCCCGGCACCTCCGATACCGTCGCGAATGCCGGCCCGGGATGCCCGGGCCGGCCCGGAATTGCCATATTCAGCTGCCGGAACACGGAGCGCTCCTGTACCGGCTCCGCAAGCTCTCCCAACCTCATTTTCCGCCTCCGTACATACCACCTGAATCCAGTCTGCCACAACCAGCAGGAAAACCATCCACCTGACTCCGCCGCGACTTTAGCAAGTTGTTTTTCCTGCGTCCGGCTATACAGTAAACACGTCCCGCCTCTTAATTGATCACCAGCACCTCATCGTCTGAACCTGCCGCTGTGGCCGAATCCGCATCCGATGCATCCGTCTGCGACGAGGCGTTTGTCTGCGACGAGGCGTCCGTCTGGGCTGCTGTCTCCGTCTGCTGCTGCAGGCCTGTTGTCAGCAGCGTCTGCACCTGTGCCAGGTTGTTCTGTCCGATCGCCGTGTACAGCGCCGATGCCAATGCCTGGTTCTCCGTGACGACCCCCACCTCGTAAATGGCCGGGGAAGCCTGGTAGCTGCTGCTGTTGACCTGGATCGTATCGGTCAGCACGCCGTCGATATAAATATTTTTCCAAAGGACAGCCGTCAGACCCTGATGCGGTGTCTGCACCTGCGCCAGGTATCCGACATTCTGGTCTGTCTTCGCCACCAGCTTGATATTTGTGGACGGATCGGTCTGGCTCGTCGTCTCGCTGACATACTCGATCGTCCTGTTCGACGGGCGCGTCTCCTCGCCGAAAATTGTAAAATTGAGCGTCCCGGAATACGCGGAGCCTGCAATATAGACCGGGCTGTCCAGCGTATTCGTAAAGACCAGATCCATCAGCCCCTCTGCGATCGCCGCATCCTTGGACGGCTCTACATAAGTGACGATCATCGTGTGGTTCGACCGCGCGTCTACCTGCAGTTCCGCTTTCAGGACCGCATTGTACAGTGTCGTCGATACCTGGCAGATGCCTCCTCCGTAGGAATCGACCACCTGCCCCGCCTCGTAGGACGGAGCCAGCTCATAACCGTTCTCCGGCGTGAATGGCACCACCGCATCTGTCACGGAAAACGACTCGCCCGGCATCAGCAGCGTGCCGTCGATCTTTGCCGTGCCGTTCTCGACGTTCTGCGCACGTCCCCAGGAGGACGCGGAATAATCCGTCGTGGCGCTCCCGAGCACGTCCGTGATCCTGCTCAGGGCCGCCGCAGTCAGGTTCGGTGAAATGATGTCGTATGTAGCCTTGATCAGATGGTTGCCCGGCTCCAGATCCAAAAGGTACTCCTGCAGGCTGGCAAGCGTTGCCTCCTCGTCCAGTGTCAGCCCGTCTGTGCCGCCCTCGACGTAGAGCAACCCGTCGCTGCCCATCTGAAGCGAACCCTCCACCGGCTCCGAATTGTACTGGGAAAGCGACTCAACAAACGCCTCCTCGGCGTCCTCGTCGAATGAGTATTCGATCTCATACTGTGTGCTCTTATTCAGCAGATCCTTCTGCTCCTTGTAGCGCCGGATAATATTCCCGGTCGTACCGACTTCGCTGATCTCCCGGATCAGATCCGTATTCTCCCAGGTGAGCCCCAGCTCCCCCCAGGTCTTCGAGATCTGGACGTCACCCATCTGAAGCGTAATGGCAGAGCCGGCAAGCGCCTGTACCTCGCTCTTCACATAAGCCTCCGCCTCCTCTGCGGTCATGCCGCCGACATCCTTTTCCCCTATATGGACGCCCTGGCTGATCACATCCTGCCCGTCAGCATACGACGGAAACACAAAAATGGCGCCGAGCAGTATCGCCGCAATGACCCCTTTTTTTAATCCGATTTGCATAAATATCCCCTTCAATGATCCGCTCCGTCAGAAAAACAGAGCCGGCACGACCGTCCCGACTATCATGGCGATCACGATGACAACGACAATAATCGCCGCAATCCTTTGCTTTTTCTTAGAGTTCAAATTCATCATATCCGTCACCTCTTAATCATTCGTAACTGTCCGGTTACTTCCCGGATGCTTTTACAGCACCATCTTCGCCGCGCCAAAGATCCCGGCGTCATTCCCAAGCGTCGCAAGGGCAAACTTCGTCTGTTTGCAATCCGAGAACGCATACCTCAGGAACGGCCCCTTAATATAGTCAAACAGGACCGGCCCTGCCTTTGAGACACCTCCGCCGATCACGATAATCTGCGGGTCAACCACAACAGCGAATACCGACAAGGCCTTGCCGAGATACTCACCAAAGCGCACAGCGACGCGCTCCGCCACCGCATCGCCAGCCTTCACCGCGTCAAAAACAGTCTTCGCCGTAAGCTCCTCCCCGCGAAGGACTGACGGCTCCCCCGTCGCCGCCAGCTCCTCCCGCGCGAGGCGTACGATCCCGGTCGCCGAAGTGAACTGCTCCAGGCAGCCGCTGCTCCCGCAGTTACACGGCTCCGTCATATTGTCCTCGACGTGCGCGTGCCCGATCTCCCCGCCCGCTCCGTGCGAACCGGCGACAATTTTCTCATTGATAATAATACCGCCTCCGACTCCCGTGCCGAGCGTCACCATGATCATATCGTGGCAGCCAGCCCCACCGCCCTTCCAGAGCTCGCCGAGCGCCGCGACATTCGCGTCATTGCCCGCCTTTACCGGCAGGCCGGTCAGCGCGGACAGATCTCCCGCGACATTGGTATAGCCCCAGTGCAGATTCACGGCGCACGGCGTCTCGCCGTTCTCATTGACCGGCCCCGGAATGCCGATGCCGACACCCGCAACGTCTTCCTTCTGGATATTCTTCTCTTCAATCTTTGCGAGAATCGTCTGCGCAACGTCCGCTAGGATGTGTTTGCCATCCTCCTCCGTCCTCGTTGCGATCTCCCACTTGTCAACTACCTCTCCATCCGCGGTAAAAAGCCCGCATTTGACGGTCGTGCCGCCCACATCGATCCCGAAGCAATATTTTTTCATGAGTTTTCCTGTCCTTTCGCATTTTTCATCAGGCTGTTCTGTACACGGTTGTACAGCTCCTGCGCAGCATTGTAGCCCATCTTCTTCTGGCGGTGGTTGACTGCGGCAGCCTCCACGATCACGGCCAGATTCCTGCCCGGGCGGATCGGAAGTGAGTGGCAGACGACACGGTTCCCGAGGAATTCCGTGTATTCCTCCTCAAGGCCGAGACGGTCGTACTCCTTATCGCGGTCCCACTCCTCCAGCTTGATCACAAGGTCGATCGACTGTGTATTCTTGACACTCTCTACACCGAACAGGGTCTTCACATCAATAATACCGATACCGCGCAGCTCAATAAAATGGCGCGTGATGTCCGGCGACGAACCGATCAGTGTCTCGTCGCTGACCTTGCGGATCTCCACGACATCGTCCGTGACAAGGCGGTGGCCGCGCTTGATCAGCTCCAGAGCCGCCTCGCTCTTGCCGATGCCGCTCTCGCCCATGATCAGGACTCCCTCGCCGTACACATCCACCAGCACCCCGTGGATCGAGATGCACGGAGCCAGCTCCACATTCAGCCAGCGGATGATCTCCGCCATAAAGGATGATGTCGTCGCCTTCGTTGTGAATACCGGCACCTCATACTTCACTGCCAGCCGGAGTATATCCTCGTCCGGCTCCGTCATCGTCGTGTAAATCAGGCACGGGACATGGTACGACAGGAATTTCTCGTAGACCGGGATCTTTTTCTCCCGGGGCAGATGCTCCAGATATGTATATTCCACGTAACCGATGATCTGGACACGCTCAGAATAAAAATGGTCAAAATATCCCGTAAGCTGGAGCGCCGGACGGTTGATCTCCGACGTCACAATCTTCTTGCCGGACATATCGATCTGCGGAAGAACATTCGTCAGATTCATCTTGTCCACCACTTTCTCCAGCGACACACTCAACGCCATAGCTGCTAACCTCCCAATAATGAATTCCGTAACGTGGTTACTTCTTTTTATTATAGGGAATTCGTCCGTGCTTGTCCAGATGAAGTCAGAAAAAGTTTTATGAAATTCTTTGTGGGCGCAGTGTCCTGTTTCCAGATCATTCTGCCCTGATTTTAAATACAATCTTTTTCACCGGGGCGCTCACATCTCCCACCGCCACGCATGGCATATGTCCGTCCCAGGGTGCGTAATAGCCGAACATCCCCGGGGTCAGGAGCGTACACCCTTTTTCTGCCCCGGAGGTAAGAAACAGGATATCCTCCCCCGGCGTCCGGTCTTCCGACACCGCCATCTCCTCCACCGGGTTCCAGCAGATGTATTCCTCGCCTTCCATAATGTACTGCAGGTCGCAGTAGGCCTTGTGCGCCTCCATCCTGGCGTCCGTTTTCTTTTTAGTGGAATAACACTGGACCAGGGCAAATACCTCCTCTCCCCGGAGCGTATATTTCCCTGCCTCCAGTTTTTCTTCCTCCGCTTTCTTTACAAATTCCAGCATCATCGCCGCATATGGGGCAAGCTCCCCATACCGGCCGGCATTTTTCATCAGATCTGTAATCATTTTTTCTCCTCAATTCTTAGATAATTAAATAGGGCGGCAGCATCAATATACCTCTCGCGGGGCTGCGCATAAAAAATATACCAGACAGCCTGCGCCCTCCGGGGCCTGCAGCGATCTGTCTGGCATACGATACAGGCCTGCGCCTGAAAATCTTTACATAAAATTGTTCGGAATGAACAGGATGATCTGCGGGATGTAGGTTACCACAAAGAGCAGGACAATCATGATGAGAACCATTGGCAGGATCTCTTTTATGACCCCGGCTATCTTTGTCTTTCCCAGCCCCGCGACGATAAACAGCAGCATACCAAACGGCGGTGTGGACAGGCCGATCATCATGTTCAGGCAGATCACCACACCAAAATGCACCAGGTCAATGCCCATTGCATTTACCAGCGGGAGTACCATCGGCACAAATACGAGCTGGATCGTGCTGACATCAAGTACACAGCCAAGAAGCAGGAACACGATGTTCACCACCAGCAGGAAGATGTATTTGTTGTCGGTAATATTCAGAACTACTTCTGCAATGACATTCGGCACCTTTGCCATGGAAATAATGAAGGAAAACAGGTACGCGGTACCGCACAGCAGCGCCAGTGTCGCAGTGTTGGCAGCGCTGGCCTTCAGGATATCCCAGAGCTTCTTGGGGCTCAGGTTCCGGTAAATCAGGATCGAAATCAAGATCGCATACGCGGCTGCCAGCGCGCCTGCCTCTGTCGGGGTACATACGCCGGAATAAATGCCGCCCAGCAGGAGGACAACCGTGAACAGGGCCGGAATCGCCGAAACTGTTGTCTTCAAAAACTCCTTTTTGGACATGATCACGCCGGTGGGGTATTTCCTCTTTTTCGAAATCACTGCGCAGTAAACGGACAGCAGCAGTGCCAGCAGGACGCCGGGGATCATGCCGCCCATGAACAGCTTGCCCACTGACGCGCCGGAAAGCATGGCATAGATAACCATCGGGATGGACGGTGGGAAAATCGGCCCCACTGTCGCGGAAGCGGCTGTGATCGCACACGAGAACTCCGGATCATAGCCCTCCTTTTTCATCTGCTCAATCTCCATCAGGCCGATGCCGGAAGCATCCGCGATGGCGGAACCGGTCATGCCCGAAAAGATCAGGGACGCCGCAACGTTCACCTGCGCGGTGCCGCCGTGGAATTTCCCGAACAACCCGTTACAGAACCCGAACAGCTTGTCCGTGACCTCCCCTTCATTCATCACGTTCGCCATGAAAATAAACAGGGGAGCTGCCAGCATCGTAAAGCCGGCGTACATATTTCCTGTGATGACGCTGAAGACATTCGTCAGCTTGCCGAAATCTGTCAAAAGGAAGAAAACGACGCAGGAAACCAGCATGGAAAAGGAAACCGGCATCCTGATGATGAAGCAGACTGCCAGGATGATAAACATAATTATGACCGCATGGGTTGCATCCATTATAACGTTCCCTCCTTATATTGTTTATGTACTTTCTTCATTTCAATGATGGAACGGATCACAATTTCCACCAGCATATAGATAAACGGCGCAAATACAACCTTGTATGGCAGCTTCAGCACGCCGGTGATCATCTTCTGCCCCATCCATTTATCCCAGCACGGGATAAAGCAGAGCAGGACACAGGCAACCAGCAGTATATTGTATACCATTCGGAAGATATACCTTGTCTTCTGGCTGACCGCATCATAAACAAGCCCGAACACTACATGCGAGTCTGTCTCGATCGCCTTGCCGACGCCGAAGAACATAACCCACATATAAGCCAGGACGGAAACCTCATTGCTCCATGCAATGGATTTGCCGAAGAAATAGCGGGCAATAATCTGTGCGACAAACGCCACAAAAATAACAGTAAAACTGATCGTAGGAACCACTACGCTCAAAATATTTTCAGCAGCTCTTCCTGCTTTTTTCAACCCTTCCACAAAATCCCTCCTAACTGCCGGACGGGCACATCCTTTCATCGGGCAGACAAGGCACCGGCCAGGCCTGCCGCGCCTGAAATAGCCGGGCAGGCTTGCCTGCCCGGTGACTCTCCCTGTATCAGAATTATTCAGCCAGCGCCTGAATCTCCTCGTACAGATCCATATCCCAGTCGCCTGTCAGATCGTTGTCGAAGTAGTAATTCGTCACCTTCTCCTTGAATTCCGCAAGATCTGGATAGGTGATGGTCAGGCCTTCGCCCTCAAAGAACTCGATCAGCTCTGCTTCGTCCTGGATCCTCAGGTCATCATTGTATGCGATTGCGTCTGCAATAGCATCTTCCACTGCCATCTGCTGTGCCTCTGTCAGGCTGTCCCATGCTTCTCCATTGATGGTCGGCATTACGGAGTCAACCACATGGTTTGTGATTGCGATGTAATCGGTAACCTCATAGAAACCGGCATCCTTGTCGGAACCCAGCGGGTTGTCCTGTGCCTCTACAGCGCCTGTCTGGAGGGCTGTGTACAGCTCAGAGAACGCAAGCGGTGTCGGCTCTGCGCCAAGCGCACGCCCGAGATCCATCCATGCTTCGGAATTCGGCATACGCAGAAGCATTCCGGACATATCGTCGTAGCTGTTGATCTCAGTGGACCTGGAGTTGATCACACGGCTCCCCAGATAGGCTGCGCCAAGGACCTTCACGCCAAGCGTCTCTTCGATCTCCGGCCAGATCTTCTCCGCCGCGAAATCGCTGTTCAGCGTGTCATGCATATGATCGTAATCACTCCAGAAATATCCGGATGCAAACATTGCGTAAGACGGAACCTGTGTCGCCATGGTTGCAAAGGAGAGATAGTTCATCTGGATATCGTTGTCAATCAGGGCCTGCAGCTCATTCTCGGAAGAATACAGTGTGGAATCTGTATAGACATCACACTTTACAGAACCGCCCGAATACTCCTCTACCTTCTCCGCAAACTCGTGCATAGCCTTTGAGTGCGTATCTGCCGCCACGCTGTTGCCGGACCAGATCAGCGTTACCTCCGGATCGCCGGACGCATCGTATTCCGCCGCAAATCCAGGTGTAACCGCAAGGCCTGCTACCATAGTTGCTGCCATCAATGTTGCTGCGATTTTCTTGATTTTCATTGTCTTGTTCCTCCCATTTCATTTAATTTTTTTATAATATCTCTCAAAAATCACTTTTTGAGAAAATATTCCTCAAAATCCGCCTCCGTGCACATCGCGTTTCCCGGCTTGCGCAGAGTTCCCTCCAGCACGGCCAGGACATACTGCAGCGCCTCTTCTTCCTTTTCCTGTATAATCGCCATACAGATGCCCGCTGCTACAGAAGCCCTTCCGCCGGTGCTGCCGGAGCGCGGAAACACCGGAAGCCCCCCACTGCTCACCTCATTGTTCCGCACAATGGTCACGTGGTACTGCTCATCGAACACACATACCAGGGAAATGCCATGGCGTGCGAGCTTTGCCGCCGCATCCGCCGTCTCCTCTCCCCCGGACAGCTCCCGCCCCATATACCCGGCCAGGTCAGCCTGTCCCATGACAGCCGCATAAGGGAGCGCCGCGATCCCCTCGCCAAGGAGATCCCCTTCGGCGCACAGCACGGTGCGCAGCCCTTCCCTGCGTGCTTCTGAGATCCAGGTGCGGTAGATATTCTTCGGGACTCCATCCGGGACGCTGCCGCCCACGACCAGGAGATCCCCCTGCCCGAGACCTTTCAGGACTTTTTCTCTGGTCCGCTCCAGCTGGGAAAGCGCCTCATCCGTCACTTTCCAGCTGCTCTCCTTCAGCTCCGTCGGCGCGCCCCCGCCCTGGTCCAGGATACGGATCACCGAGCGCATCTTCCCTTTTGCCTGCGCAAAAGAGAACGGAATCCGGAGCGCCTGCATGAACTGCTCCAGCGTCTTCTTGTCTGTGGAATACTCAAAACCGGCGCACATCGTCTTATACCCGCATCCGGAAAGAATACGGCTGACCTCGATCCCAAGCCCCCCAATATCAGCTGTCATAGAATACAGCCTGTTCTGTCCTCCGGCGTATAAGCCATCTACCACCATGGTTTCCAGGAAGCAGGGGTTCAGCGTCAGGGTCGCCGCCCGGCTCTCCTTCCCCTCCTGTTTCTCCATAGACCGATAAAACTGTTCCCACAGTTTATTTTTGTTCCTGAAAAGCTCCATGCTCCATCACCCTTGCCTGTCTTTTATCATAGGAGACGAATCCTCCTATGACGCGAAGAAGCACTCGCGGAAGTACTGTGTGTGCGCCCGGAACTGCTCGATCTCCAGCCGCCTGCTCCCGGTCAAAAGCGCGTCGTCCTGTCTCCTGGATCTGGTCGTAATCGGCACGCCCTCCAGCTGCATATGATATTTGCTGTTTACCGGATATACCTGGCATTCAATCGTCGACGCCGCGCCAAGATAATCCATCATAATCTGCGCCCGCTCCGGCTCCTTGTCAAAGTTCTTGCAGAGCCATCCATACAGATCCGGATGGAAATTCGCCATCACGCCTGAGTAGCCCGCGCATCCCATCTTCAGGCTTTCCAGAAGAGTCGCCCCGTTCGCATTGAAAATCTTCAGCGAGGTTCCCTTCACGGCATCGCATTTTGCCTGCAGCCCCGCAAGGTCACAGCAGGTATCCTTCAGGAAAGAAAAGCGTCCCGTATCTGCGCACCATTTCAGCAGCTCCGGTGAAACCAGGCGCTTGTACGGATGCGGGCACTCATAAATCCCGAAACTCTCCGCCTCGATATGGTCGAGCAGGTATTCTATGCTGCGCTTTGCCACGGATTCGTCTTCATCCTCTTTTGCAAACTGATTGGAAATAAATACGTAGGAGTCCACCCCTGCGTCAATGACTGCCTGCGCCTCCCGGATCTGATCCTCCACGCTCTGTGCACAATGCCCGGACGCTATCACGCCAATGTGCTTCGGCGTATGGTCAATGACAAATTTGGCCAGGTCATAGCGCTCCTGAGCGCTCAGCTCAAACATCTCGCTGGACTGGCAGACCGCAAATATCCCGTCTACGCCCATTTTGTCGTACCATTCGATGATCTTTTCTACACCGTTGTAGTCGATTTTGTTGTCTTCGGTAAACGGAGTGATCATGACCGGCCACACGCCGCCCGAAATTTCTTTCGCCATTTTCCTCTTCCTTTCTGTGAAATAATGATAGAAATAAAAGTTCTCATCCTGTATAATCTGATACAGGAATCCCTTGCATACTAATTATACCGTCTTTGTATTTTTTTGCATTCAACATAATACTCCATACGATTTTGTAACTTTTCCTTATATTCTGTCTGAATATATGATTCCAGGGTCAAAAGCCTGTCTCCACGGAATGCTTGCATTTCGGTGGAGACAAGGCTTAATGACCCGCCCCGATATGAGCATGAAGTGGTGCGCAAGCGCCACGGGAATGCGAATACCGGGCGGATTGTGGGAGCGCGAAGCGCGGAACAATCCGGGAATCAGCTTTTGACGGGTAAATCAATATATAAGAAAATGGTAATCCATCCCTTAGTCCACAAACCGGCTTTCCCATCGCCGGCTGAACCGTAACCACGACACCTATGACAGGAGGACCCCATGATTGCACGCGAGATATTTGACGATTACGTCTGGAATGACCACAAGCAGCAGGTTCCCCCCAGCCACCACAGCATCCCGGGGCTGGGCAACCTGACCCACTCCGATATGTTCTGCGAGGATCATGTCCCTCTTCATTACCATTCCAATATCATGGAAATCCACTGCCTTGCCAAGGGGCAGCGCACTACGAACATTGTCCAGGACGGCTTGATGAAAGAATACCGGGTGACCGGGAACCAGCTGCTGATCACCTTCCCGCTGGAGCTCCATGAAAATCTGTTTTCCGCCAACAGCCGGAACGAATTTTACGCATTTCAGCTCTATGTCCAGGACGGCGCCCCGCTCCTGGGCCTCAGCGATGACTACGCCAATGCACTGCGCCGCGAGCTTTTCTCCCTGAAGCACCGCCACCTGGCCCTCGGGCATTCGCAGTTTTCCTTGCTGCGCACAGCGTTCAATCTCCTGATGTACGGGAAAGAAGAGGACTTCTGCGCCGGTATTTCCTCCCTTACCTGCTTCCTGTTTTCCCTGAAATACCTGGAGCCTGTCCCGCAGGAACACGCTCTGCCGTCGGATTCTCCGCTCCAGAAGGCAATCCTGTACCTGTCGGAGCATCTGGAGGACACCATTCAGCTCCAGGAGCTGGCGGATGTGTCGGGATACTCCCTGTCCCATTTTAAATATAAATTCAAGGAGCTTTTCGGCATTACACCCGCCGAATACATTTGCCTGCAAAAAATAAACGCAGCCGAAAAAGAGCTCCTCACCAGCGATATCTCCATCACTGCGTTGGGGCTCAGGCTGGGATTCTCCTCGAGCAATTATTTCTGCACTGTTTTTAAGAAGGTGACGGGCTGCAGCCCCTCCGAATACCGCAAAAAAATGCTGCAGCCACGTAAATAACAGGCTGCAGCAAAGAGCTCTCCTTTTAAAATGATCATTCCATCTCGACTTCCGTCTGCGCCCCCTGCGCATGGAAGAAGTCATATACCTGCTGTGCGCTGCGCCGGTTCATCGACGGCGCGTTCGCGAGCTGCTCCAGCGTCGCGTCACGGACTGCCTCGAGAGATTTGAACGTGCGCAGCAGCGCCTTGCGCCGGGCGGGGCCGATGCCCTCGATCTCGTCGAGGATCGAATGCACCTGCCCCTTGCTGCGCAGGCTGCGGTGATACTCGATCGCGAAGCGGTGCGCCTCGTCCTGGATCCGCGTCACGAGCCTGAACGCCTCCGAGTGCGTGTCAATCGGCAGCTCCACATTGTTGAAATAGATCCCGCGCGTCCGGTGGAAATCATCCTTGACCATACCGCAGACCGGGATCGACAGCCCGAGCGAACCGAGCACGCGCAGCGCAATGTTGACCTGGCCGCGGCCTCCGTCCATCATCAGCAGATCCGGGAACCGGCTGAAGCTGCCCATCTCATAGCCCATCCCCTTCGCATCCAGCTCCTTCCGCTCCTCAATCCCGTGCGTGAAGCGCCTCGTCAGCACCTCCTCCATGCTCGCATAATCGTCCGGCCCCTGCACCGAGCGGATTTTGAACTTGCGGTAGTCGCTGCGCTTCGGCTTGCCCTTTTCGTAGACGATCATCGAGCCGACCGACTCAAAGCCGCTGATATTCGAGATATCGAACGCTTCCATGCGCATCGCGCGCCCAATCCCGAGCAGTTCCTCGATCTCATGCACCGCGCCGATCGTCCGGCCCTCCTCGCGCTTGATCCGTTCGCTGTCCTGCCGCAGCACGATCGCCGCATTGTCCCGCGCCAGCTCGACCAGCTTTTCCTTCGTCCCTTTCTTCGGGACGTGCAGGCATACACGCTGCCCCCTCTTCTCTGTCAGCCACGATTCCACGAGCTCATGGTCCTCGATATCCACCTCAAGCATCAACTCATGCGGCACAAACGGCGTCCCGGCGTAATACTGCCGGATGAAGCTGCTCAGGATGTCCGGCTTGCCATCCTGCGGCGCGACTCGCAGGTAAAAATGGTCGCGCCCGATCATTTTCCCATCCCTGATAAAGAACACCTGGACCACCGCATCCGTGCCGTCGACCGCCAGCGCGAGCACGTCCCTGTCATCGCCGTCCCCGCGCGTGATCTTCTGCCGCTGCGCGACCTGGCGGACGCTGTCCATCAGGTCACGGTATTCGATCGCCTTCTCGAAGTCAAGGTTCTCCGATGCCTCATTCATCTTGTCCCCGAGCTGCTTCAGGACAGGCGCATGGTTCCCGTTCAGGAACTCCAGCGCACCGTCGATCGACCTGCGGTACTCCTCCTGCGAAATCTTCCCCTGGCACGGGGCATTGCACTGGCCAATGTGATAATACAGGCAGGGACGTTCCTTCCCGATGTCACGCGGCAGGCTCCTGTTGCAGCTGCGCAGCTTGTACAGCTTCTTGAGCAGGTCGATCGTGTCCTTGACCGCGCCTCCGCTTGTGTACGGCCCGAAATAGCGCGACTTGTCCTTCCTCATCGCGTGCGCATAAAGGATGCGCGGATAAGGCTCATCCACCGTCACCTTGATAAACGGATAGCCCTTGTCATCCTTGAGCATCGTGTTGTATTTCGGCCGGTGCTCCTTGATCAGATTGCACTCCAACACAAGCGCTTCCATCTCGGAATCCGTCACAATGTACTCGAACCGCCGGATGCGCTCCACCATCTGCTGAATCTTCACGCTCTTGCCGCGGCTGCTCTGGAAATACTGGCGCACGCGGTTTTTCAGGCTGATCGCCTTGCCGACATAGATGATATCGTCGCGCTCATCATGCATAATATAGACACCGGGGCGCGACGGCAGTTTTTTCAGTTCTTCTTCGATATCAAACATGGGACAACAGTACCGCCCTTCCAAGTCCTTTTTTACACTTTATTTACTATATGATTTACCCGTCAAAAGCTGATTCCCGGATTGTTCCGCGCTTCGCGCTCCC
>CAYRKA010000047.1:0-16269 GCA_964424785.1 uncultured Lachnospiraceae bacterium
CAGCCGTGCAGCGCGGAAGAAAGTACTTGAAATCATCTGCCTGTACGTCTATAATTGCATGGGGAGGGATTCAGGAGGAAAGCCATGAATGTAAGAAAGAGAAGCGGCATGATTGTGCCGTTTGACGCGGATTTTATCGAACGAGCGATCTCGCTTGCGTCGGCGGCGACAGGCGAGGTGAGCCAGGAGCTGGTCAGGAAGATCACGGATGATGTTGTGGAGCGGCTGGCAGCCACAGGCAAGGCAGTCGTCGATATCGAGACAATCCAGGATACGGTAGAGGATGCGCTTTTTGAAAACCACTGTTACCAGACGGCGAAGGCATATATCCTGTACCGCACCGAGAAGGATAAAGAACGCACAGGCGGAGGCTGGCAGGAGGGACTGCTGTCGAAGGAATTCCTGAGCCCCTACAAGCACGCGCCGAACCCGATGGAGCAGCTCGGTTCGTTTGTATACACGAGGACCTATTCCAGATTCCTGCCGAGGCTTGGCAGGAGGGAATTCTGGTGGGAGACGGTTCGCCGCGCCGTCGAGTACAACTGCTCGCTTGCGCCGACCCCGAGGGAGGAGGCGGAGAAGCTATATGATAATATTTATCATATGCGCCAGTTCCTCTCCGGGCGCACCCTGTGGGTGGGCAATACGCCGGTAGCGGAGTCGTATCCGATGGCGAACTACAACTGTGCGTTCGAGGTGATAGACGATTTCCACGCTTACCACGACCTGTTTTATCTGCTGATGGTCGGCAGCGGCGTCGGTGTGCGTGTGCTGAAGGATGACGCGGCGATGCTCCCGAAGATCCGTACCGACGTGAAGATCCTGCACAAGGCTTACGACGCGAAGCCAAAGGCGGAGCGCCTTGAGTTCACGGATGTGAACTTTTCGGGAGATACGGCTACGCTCTCGATCGGGGATTCCAAGGAGGGCTGGGCGCAGGCGCTTGACCGTTATTTTGATATCATGACGAATCTCGAATACACGAAGATCCGGGAGCTGGTTGTCATCTATGACTCGATCCGCCCGCGCGGGGAGCGCCTGAAACGGTTTGGCGGGACAGCCAGCGGGTATGAATCGATGATGGCGATGCTGGATAAGATCCACTGTGTAATAACTGCCGCTGGTGTGCGGGATCACAGCACGCGGACGCAGCTGCAGCCGATTGACCTGCTGGATATTGCGAATATCATCGGCGAGAATGTCGTCTCGGGCGGCGTGCGCAGGACGTCGGAGATCGGCCTGATCGACGCGGATGACAGGACGTGCATCGAGGCGAAGAGCCGCCTGTACCGCCAGGTGAACGGCCGTTGGGAGCTCGACAAGAAGATCGCGCACCGCCAGATGAGCAACAATTCGATCTACTACAGGAAGAAGCCGACCCGTGAGATGCTGCACTGGCATCTGCAGCAGATGCGCTATTCCGGGGAACCCGGGTGGATCAATGAGGAAGCAGGGCGCAGGCGCCGCCCGAACTTCAACGGGTGCAATCCCTGCGGCGAGATCCTGCTTGACAGCCACGGGCTGTGCAACCTGACGACGGTAAATGTGATGGCGTTTGTCAGGGAAGGGAAGCTTGATGAGGCTGCTTTGCTGGAAGCGCAGCGCCTCTCCGCGAATGCCGGCTACCGCATGACCTGCAGGGAGCTGGAGATCCACCGATGGGATGCGGTGCAGCAGCGTGACAGGCTGTTAGGCTGCTCGCTCACCGGCTGGCAGGATATGGTGAACGCGATCGGGCTGGACCACGACGCGCAGGTCGCCCTGCTCCGGAAGCTGCGCGAAGCCGCGCACAGTGCGGCGGCGAAGATGGCGTCGCGCCTGGGCTGCGGGAAGCCGCTTCTTGTGACGACTGTGAAGCCGGAGGGGACGCTTTCGCTTCTGCCGACCGTGTCGAGCGGCGTGCATTATTCCCATGCGCCGTACTACATCCGCCGCATCCGAATCAGCGCGACCGATCCGCTGTGCAGGGTCTGTGAGGAGCTTGGCTACCCGGTGTTCCCGGAGGTTGGCCAGGATCCGGAGAACCCGGTGACAAAGGTCGTCGAGTTCCCGGTCAAGGCTCCGGCAGGCAAGGTCAAGGCGGATGCCTCTGCGATCGAGCAGCTCGAAAATTATAAAATGTTCATGGAGAATTACGTCGACCACAACTGCTCAATCACCGTGCATGTACGTGAGGACGAGTGGGATGCGGTAGAAGACTGGGTCTGGGAGCACTGGGATGACATTGTGGCGCTCTCGTTTCTGAGCTATGACGACAATTTCTATGAGCTGCTGCCGTACGAGGAGATCACACAGGAGGAGTACGAGAAGCGCAAGAGCGCGATGAGGCCATTCAACCCGTCGCTGCTGTCGCGGTACGAGACGGTTGAGACGGAGCTTGACCTGGGCGATGCCGAGTGTGCGAACGGTGTCTGCCCGGTCAGATAGCAAAGGCACGTTACAGTTCAGCAAAGGCTGAACTGTGATACATACACAATAATATTTTTCCAAAGGATAAGGAGGCTACATCATGAACGAAAAGGTATCGAAACTGATCAATGAGCAGATCAACAAGGAGTTTTATTCAGCGTACCTGTATCTGGAGTTTGCAAATTATTATGCACAGGCAGGGTTGGACGGGTTTGAGAACTGGTATCGGGTGCAGGCGCAGGAGGAGCGCGACCATGCGCTGCTGTTTTACCAGTACCTGCACAACAACGGGGAGAAGGTGACATTCGAGGCGATCGCGAAACCGGACTGCACACTGGCCGATAATATGGCTCCTCTGAAGGCGGGACTTGAGCATGAGAAGTACGTCACAAGCCTGATCAACACGATCTACGCCGCGGCATATGAGGATCATGATTTCCGCACGATGCAGCTTCTCGACTGGTTCGTCAAGGAGCAGGGCGAGGAGGAGAAGAATGCATCCGACCTGATCACGAAAATGGAACTGTTCGGGACAGATGCGAAGGGGCTGTATATGCTGAACAGCGAACTGATGGCACGCGTGTATGCCGCACCGTCGCTTGTACTGTAAACACACAGGCCGCCACAATTATAATGCAGGTGTAGAGGCGAAACAAATTGCTTCAATTTCTATGCCTGCATTTTTTATGAGCACAGTGTGTTTTCTATTGTATGGGAGGGAGTGTCATTTCATGAAACCAGATTATTTTTCCCCTGCAAAAGCCGGATTGGGCCAGGAAAAAATTGAGAGAATTTCCGGGAGTGAAGCTCAGGGAATGCAGGGGGCTCCGCAAACGGACCCGTTTTCAAACGCAGATTTGAAAGCAATGATTATACCCCTGTTTTTAGAGCAACTGCTGGTGATGCTTGTAGGAATGGCGGATACTCTGGTGGTCAGCTATGCCGGAGAAGCCGCGGTATCCGGCGTTTCCCTGGTGAATCAGTTCAATACCATTTTTATTTATCTGTTTACAGCATTGGCGTCCGGAGGCGCAGTTGTGATCAGCCAGTATATCGGCAGAAAAGCAAATGATGACGCCGGAGAATCCGCCAGTCAGCTTCTGTCATTCTCTTCGGTTTTTTCCATACTGGTCGCAGTGCTGGTTCTGATTGGGAACGAGAGAATGCTTCGTATGATGTTCGGCAAGGTGGAAGATTCTGTGATGGAGGCTTGTATTACATACCTTAGAATTTCTGCGTATTCCTATCCGGCATTGGCAGTTTACAACTCCGGAGCTGCCCTTTTTCGCAGCATGGGGAAAACCAGCGTGACCATGTATCTGTCGGTGGTGTCCAATATCATCAATGTCATTGGGAATCTGATAGGTGTATTTGTATTCCATGCAGGAGTTGCGGGTGTCGCTTACCCGTCTCTGATTGCCCGTACATTTTCGGCCGTGGCAATTACGGCCCTCTGTTTCCAGGGTAAAAATGAAGCGTTCTATCGCTGCAAGTGGATTTTTCGACGGAATGGGGATTTTATGAGACAGATCCTGAAAATCGCTGTTCCAAACGGAATGGAAAACGGTATTTTCCAGCTGGTAAAGGTGGCGCTGAGCAGTATTGTCGCCCTTTTTGGGACATATCAGATTGCGGCGAATGGCGTTGCGCAAAGCATCTGGTCGCTGGCAGCCCTGGCGGGAGTTGCTATGGGGCCTGTGTTTATAACGGTTATTGGGCAGTGCATGGGAAATGGGGATACAAAGGCGGCGGACGATTATTTTAAGAAACTGACGTGGATTACACTTTTGCTCTCGTCGGCGTGGAATCTTATAATCTTTCTTCTGACCCCATTATTTATGAGCTTATATGCATTGGAATCGGAAACAAAGCGGCTTGTCATCCTGCTTGTTCTGATCCATAACCTGTTCAATGCGATCGCATATCCCTTTTCCGGCGCACTCAGCAATGGGCTGCGGGCTGCAGGTGACGTGAAATTTACCATGTATATTTCGGTTCTCTCCACGGTAGCGGTGCGCCTGCTGCTGTCCTGGGTCTTCGGAATTGCGCTGCATATGGGCGTGATCGGGATTGCGATTGCAATGGTGTGTGACTGGATCATCCGGGCGGTTGTTTTCTTCTGGCGGCAAAAGTCCGGAAAGTGGAAGGAGTTCCAGGTGATTTGATTTGTTCTCACCTCCCTTTTGCGCGCATTGAAAAATCAGGGGGTAATTTAACTGAATTCAACGAATCGCCAGACAGGAGCATGGACTCGCTGCGACAAAACGAAGGGCTCAAACTTATGAGATTGTCCTGAGCTGCCGCTCGCGCAGCGAGAAAACGCACCCGCAGTAATCCTGGCGGTAGAGGCCATATTCAGCGGACAGCTCGACAGAGCGGCGGTAGCCGTTCTTTTTTTTGAAATCAGACGGCAGCCAGCGGACGTGCCAGGTGTCTGCCAGCTTCCCGCCGATCTCGTTCAGCTTCTCCGCGTCCTTGAGCGGGCTGATCGTGAGCGTCGTCGTGAAATAGTCAAAGTTCCCTTCCGCAGCAACCCTTGCGGCCTCGCCGAGCCGGAGCCGGAAACAGGCATGGCATCGTTCGCCGCCCTCGCGGATGTGCTCGAGCCCGCGCACCGCGTCATAGAATTCCTTCGTGTTGAACCGGCCTTCGATCAGATGGACAGGATGCACAGTCTCCATCCTTTCGATCATGCTGCGCTGTTCCCCTACGCGTTTGTGATATTCCTCCTCAGGATAAATATTCGGGTTGTAGTAGAGCACTGTGATCTCAAAATACTGTGAGAGATATTCCAGCACATAGCTGCTGCAGGGCGCGCAGCAGCTATGCAGCAAGAGTGTGGGAGTGTGCTGCAGTTTGCTCAGCAGCGTATCCAGCTCCCGCTGATAGTTCCGCTTATTTGCCATATAATATTTGTTCCTTTCCGATCAGGGTATCGTCAGCACATGAAATACATATAGTATAGGCCAAAAGAATTGAAAAAGCAATACTTCCCGTCTTGCCCTTGGAGGGCGTGTGTGTTACACTTGTTATGCGCACGAGGGCGTGAGGAAGATAGCTGCCTGAAGGCAGCACGCCCTCGGCGCGGCGGATAGGGTCGATAGCTCTCCCCTATCCGATTGTTTTATGGAGATCGAAGGGGCAGGATAACCGCAATTTGAGAAAAGAGAGGACGAAAGATGGCACAGTTATGGGGAGGCCGTTTCACGAAAGAGACGGATCAGATGGTATACGATTTCAACGCTTCAATTTTGTTTGACAAGAGATTATATAAGCAGGATATCGAGGGCAGCATGGCGCATGTGCGGATGCTTGCGAAGCAGGGGATCCTCACACATCACGAGTGTGACCAGATCCTGAGGGGGCTTGTGGGGATCCTGCAGGACGTCGAGAACGGCAGCCTGGAGATCACATCTCAGTATGAGGATATCCACAGCTTTGTGGAGGCGAATCTGATCGACCGCATCGGCGATGTCGGCAAGAAGCTCCACACGGGGCGCAGCCGCAATGACCAGGTGGCGCTTGATATGCGGATGTATGTGCGGGAGGCCGTCTGCACGACGGACCGCCTGCTGCTGGATCTTCTGAACGTCCTGTTCGGCATCATGGAAGAGAATATTGATACCTTCATGCCGGGCTTCACACATCTGCAGAAGGCCCAGCCTGTGACGCTGGCGCACCATATCGGAGCGTATTTTGAGATGTTCAGGCGTGACCGCTCGAGGCTGTCTGATCTTTACAGGAGGATGAACTACTGCCCGCTCGGGGCCGGGGCGCTCGCAGGGACGACGTACCCGCTGGACCGTGATTATACAGCTGCGCTTCTCGGCTTTGAGGGGCCGACTGCGAACAGTATGGATTCCGTCTCGGACAGGGATTACGTGATCGAGTACCTGGCGGCACTCTCGACGATCATGATGCACCTGAGCCGTTTCTCGGAGGAAATTATCATCTGGAATTCAAATGAATACCGCTTCGTCGAGCTGGATGACTCGTACAGCACAGGCAGCAGTATCATGCCGCAGAAGAAGAACCCGGACATCGCGGAGCTCGTGCGAGGCAAGACCGGCCGCGTCTACGGCGCGCTGATGGGTCTGCTGACGACGATGAAAGGGCTGCCGCTTGCCTACAACAAGGATATGCAGGAGGACAAGGAGGGCGTCTTCGACGCGATCGACACAGTCAATTCGTGCCTGCCGCTGTTCACGGGGATGGTCGGCACGATGAGGTTCCATAAGGACGTGATGGAAGCATCCGCGAAGAATGGCTTCACGAACGCGACCGACGTGGCGGATTATCTTGTGAACCATGGTGTCCCGTTCCGCGATGCGCATGGGATTTCGGGACGGCTCGTGCTGCGCTGTATCGCGCAGGACAAGGCGCTCGAGGAGCTGACGCTGGAGGAATACCGCGAGGAAAGCCCGGTATTTGACGAGGACATCTACGAGGCGATCAGCCTGCGCACATGCGTGGGACGCCGCCTGACAAAGGGCGCGCCGGGGCAGGCATCGATGAAGCAGGCGGTTGATGAGAACAGGAGGTACCTTGCGGAGGCGGAGACGCTGTGAGGGGTATGTATCCCGAAAAGAACAATATTATTATTGACATTATTCGGGGATAAGTGTATCTTAGGAAAACAAATGTACGCCGCACAAATACATTCCGGCGTCTGTTTGATGAAACATATGAGGAGAATGGAAAATGAGTCAGAAATTGAAGGTTGGTATTCTGGGCGCCACCGGAATGGTTGGGCAGAGGTTCCTTTCGCTGCTCGAGCATCATCCGTGGTTTGAGGTTGTGACAGTGGCTGCGAGCCCGAGGAGCGCAGGGAAGACATATGAGGAAGCTGTAGGGGGCCGCTGGAAGATGGACACCCCGATGCCAGAGGCTGTGAAGAAGCTGGTTGTCATGAATGTCAACGAGGTAGAGCGGGTAGCGGCAGGCGTCGATTTTGTCTTTTCTGCCGTTGATATGTCTAAGGATGAGATCAGGGTGATTGAGGAGGCATACGCGAAGACGGAGACGCCGGTCGTCTCGAACAACAGCGCGCACCGCTGGACACCGGATGTCCCGATGGTCGTGCCGGAGATCAACCCGGAGCATTTCGCGGTGATCGAGTCGCAGAAGAAACGCCTCGGCACGACGCGGGGATTTATCGCGGTGAAGCCGAACTGCTCGATCCAGAGCTACGCGCCGGTGCTGACCGCGTGGAAGGAGTTCGAGCCGTACGAGGTGGTCGCGACGACATACCAGGCGATATCGGGCGCGGGCAAGACGTTCCGGGACTGGCCGGAGATGGAGGGGAATATCATCCCGTACATCGGCGGCGAGGAGGAGAAGAGCGAGCAGGAACCGCTGCGCCTCTGGGGCAAGGTCGAGGACGGCGTGATCAAGCCTGCATCGGAGCCGAGGATCACGTGCCAGTGCATCCGCGTGCCGGTCCTGAACGGCCATACGGCTGCGGTATTTGTGAAATTCCGCAGGAAGCCGACAAAGGAGCAGCTGATTGAGAAGCTGGAGAGCTTTTCCGGCATTCCGCAGGAGCTGCATCTCCCGAGTGCGCCGAAGCAGTTCATCCGCTATATGCAGGAGGACAACCGCCCGCAGGTGACGCTTGATGTCGATTACGAGCGCGGCATGGGCATCTCGGTGGGGCGGCTGCGAGAGGATTCGGTCTACGATTTCAAGTTCGTGGGCCTCTCCCACAACACAGTGCGCGGTGCGGCAGGCGGAGCAGTCCTGTGCGCGGAGACGCTGAAGGCGCAGGGATATATTTCGGAAAAGGAAAATCAGACAACAGACAGATCATAATACAAGATAGCTGAAAATAAGGGCTGTTTCACGAAAACTGCAAGGCAAAAGGTTCGTGAAACGGCCCTGGTTGTTTCAAAGAACCGGTTGCCAAAATCATTTAAAATAACGTATAATGATAAACATGAATTTTACCCGCCTGCAAAAGCAGGCGGAGCTTTTGGAGGAACCGGATGCCAAAATCATTGTTTATTGCAGAGAAGCCAAGTGTCGCGCAGGAGTTCGCGAAGGCGCTGGGGGAACCCATGCGGCGGGGGGACGGCTATCTGGAATCGGATTCCTACGTTGTGACGTGGTGCGTGGGGCACCTTGTCACGATGAGCTATCCGGAGGTATATGATGAAAAATACAAGAGGTGGAGCCTGAGCACGCTCCCGTTTCTGCCGGACAAGTTCCTGTATGAGGTGATCCCCGGGGTGAAGAAGCAGTTCACGATCGTGAGCCGCCTGCTGAACCGTGAGGATGTCTCCGTGATCTATGTCTGTACGGATTCGGGGCGCGAGGGCGAATACATTTACCGGCTTGTCGAGCAGATGGCCGGGGTGCACGGCAAGACGCGGAAGCGTGTCTGGATCGATTCGCAGACGGAGGAGGAGATCCACAGAGGGATCCGCGAGGCGAAGGATCTGTCGTGCTACGATCATCTCTCGGAGGCAGCGTATCTGCGCGCCAAGGAGGATTACCTGATGGGGATCAATTTCTCGCGGCTCCTGACGCTGAAGTACGGGAATGCGATCTCGAATTATCTCGGCACGAAGTATACAGTCATTTCGGTCGGGCGCGTGATGACGTGCGTGCTCGGCATGGTCGTGCGCCGCGAGCAGGAGATCCGGCAGTTTGTGAAGACACCGTTTTACCGGGTCGTGCAGCAGGCAGAGCTGAAAGGGCAGGTGCTCGAGGGCGAGTTCCGGGCAGTCGAGGGCTCGGACTACTATCTGTCGCCGAAGCTCTACAAGGAGAACGGGTTCCGCGAGCGCAAGGACGCGGAGGAGCTGATTGCGCGTCTCCTGCCGGGTGACGGGGACGCACAGACATTCATCGATTCGATTGAGAAAAAGAAGGAGAAGAAGAACCCGCCGCTCCTCTACAACCTGGCTGAGCTGCAGAACGAATGCTCGCGTATGTTCAAGATCAGCCCGGACGAGACGCTCCGGATTGTGCAGGAGCTGTACGAGAAGAAGCTGGTGACGTATCCCCGTACCGATGCCCGCGTGCTCTCCAGCGCCGTGGCGAAGGAGATCCATCGGAATATTTCGGGCCTGCGCAATTTCGGCCCGGCGAAGGAGTTCGCGCAGGAGATCCTGGACCAGGGCAGCTATAAGGGGATCGCGAAGACACGGTATGTAAATGACAGGCAGATCACGGACCACTATGCGATTATCCCGACGGGACAGGGCATGAATGCGCTCGGTTCCCTGAAGGGAAACGCGTTCGGTGTCTATGCCGCCGTGGTGCGGCGTTTCTTAAGCATTTTTTATCCCGCGGCGGAGTTTCAGAAGGTCAGCATGGTGACGGTGATGGGGAAGGAGAAGTTCTTCTTCTCGTTCCGCGTGCTGCTTAGCGAAGGCTATTTCAAGGTGGCCGGGAATCCGAATGACAGGAAACAAAAATCCGGCTCAGGCCTGCCACAGGATGCGGATTCTTCACAGAAAACAGGGGAGCAGGGCGGTGGCACGGGAGAGGCCGCCGTGGATTTCGGTTCCGACCTGCTGGAGCTGCTGAGAGGGCTTCGCAAGGGCATGAAGCTCCCTGTGCGCGGGCTGGTGATCCGCGAGGGCGAGACCTCGCCGCCGAAGCGCTACAATTCCGGCTCGATGATTCTCGCGATGGAAAACGCGGGCCAGCTGATCGAGGATGAAGAGCTGCGCGCACAGATTAAGAGCTGCGGGATCGGGACGAGCGCGACGCGCGCCGAGATCCTGAAAAAGCTTGTCGCGAACAAGTACATCGACCTGAACAAAAAGACACAGATTCTCTCGCCGACGCTGCTCGGGGAGATGATCTATGACGTCGTTTTCTATTCGATCCGCTCCCTGCTGAACCCGGAGCTCACGGCGAGCTGGGAAAAGGGGCTGAATTACGTAGCCGAGGGCACCATTACGGGCGATGAGTATATGATGAAGCTGGAGAATTTTGTGCGGAGCAGGACAGACAGTGTGCTCGCGCTCAACAACCAGTATGCGATGCGGCCATTGTTCGACGCATCGGCGAAGTACTATAAGAATGGCAGGGGCGGCAGGACACGGACCGCTCCCAGAAGCGCGGGCTCCTGACAGGCTGCAGCGTATTAGATCGGCAGACGGGATGCCCGGATGTATGGACTGAACAGAGGAGGCTTCATATGGAAATCTGTAAAATTAAAAATCTTTACAATCTAAAGGAGACAATCGCAGCGCCGATCTTCGACGGCGCGGAATATCCGTGGGAGGTGCTGCCGAAGATCGGCGCATTCATAAAGGAGCTCGGGCCGACGCTTTCGGAGGAGGAGTACGAGCACCGTGACGGCAATGTCTGGATCGCGAGGAGCGCGAAGGTTGCCCCGACTGCCTTTATCGGGGAGAATGTGATCATCGGCAGGGATGCCGAGGTGCGCCACTGCGCGTTCATCCGCGGCAATGCGATCGTCGGGGAAGGCGCGGTCGTCGGCAACTCGACCGAACTGAAGAATGTGATCTTGTTCAACAGGGTCCAGGTCCCGCATTACAACTATGTCGGCGATTCGGTCCTCGGCTACAAGGCCCATATGGGGGCGGGCTCGATCACCTCAAATGTGAAATCCGACAAGAAGCCCGTTGTCGTGAAGTACGGCGGGGACTGCATCGAGACAGGGCTGAAGAAATTCGGCGCGATGCTCGGCGATGAGGTGGAGGTGGGCTGCGGCTCCGTCCTGAATCCGGGTACGGTAGTCGGCCCGCATACCAACATTTATCCGCTTTCGTCAGTCCGCGAGGCTGTCCCCGCGAATTCAATCTACAAGAAGCGCGGGGAAGTGGCGGAGAAATATTAAAGGAGTACCAGAATGGCAAAGAACACATACGACGCGAGCAGCATTTCCGTCCTCGAAGGCCTCGAGGCGGTCCGCAAGCGCCCCGGTATGTATATCGGCAGCGTCTCGCGTAAAGGTTTGAATCATCTGATTTATGAGATTGTGGACAATGCGGTCGATGAGCATCTCGCCGGCTACTGCACGGCGATCCATGTTTTTCTCGAGGCGGACGGCTCGGCGACCGTCGAGGACAATGGGCGCGGCATCCCGGTCGGTATGCATGAGAAAGGGATGTCGGCGGAGCGCCTTGTCTTCACAACACTGCACGCCGGAGGCAAATTTGACAATACGGCATACAAGACGAGCGGCGGGCTCCACGGAGTCGGGTCCTCGGTGGTCAACGCGCTTTCAACGTGGCTCGACGTACAGGTAAAGCTCGACGGCAAAATCCATCATGACCGCTACGAGCGCGGCGTCCCGGCGCTCGAGCTTGAGAAGGGGCTGCTGCCGGTCATCGGCAGGACGAAGGAGACCGGCACACGCATCCAGTTCCTGCCGGATCCGGAGATTTTCGAGAAGACGCGCTTTTCCGCGACCGAGCTGAAGAGCCGTCTCCACGAGACCGCATATCTGAATCCGCAGCTCACGATTTACTTCGAGGATCGCAGGGACGGGAATTTGGAACAGATCACCTACAGCGAGCCGGAGGGCATCGCAGGCTTTGTGCGTGAGCTGACACAGCAGTCAGAGGCGGTCTGCGAGCCGGTTTATTTCAAAGGAGAGTCTGACGGCATCCAGGTCGAGGCTGCGTTCCAGTACACGAACGAATTCCACGAGAATGTGCTTGGCTTCTGCAACAATATTTACAATGCGGAGGGCGGTACGCACTTGACCGGCTTCAAAGCGACGTTCACGACCGTGCTCAACTCGTACGCGCGCCAGCTCGGTGTACTGAAGGAGAAGGACGCGAATTTTACCGGGGCGGATATCCGCAACGGCATGACGGCTGTCGTCTCGATCAAGCATCCTGACCCGCGCTTCGAGGGACAGACGAAGACGAAACTCGACAACCAGGACGCCGCGCGCGCTGTCAGCAAGGTCACCGGAGAGGAGATCGTGCTGTATTTTGACAAGAACCTGGATGCGCTCAGGAATGTCTTAGGCTGTGCCGAGAAGGCCGCGAAGATCCGCAAAACCGAGGAGCGCGCCAAAACCAACCTGCTGTCGAAGCAGAAGTATTCGTTCGACAGCAACGGCAAGCTGGCGAACTGTGAGAGCCGCGACAGCAGCAAATGCGAGATCTTTATCGTCGAGGGAGATTCGGCCGGAGGCTCGGCAAAGACTGCGAGAGACCGTATGTACCAGGCGATCCTGCCGATCCGCGGCAAGATCCTGAACGTCGAGAAGGCCAGCATCGACAAGGTGCTCGCGAACGCGGAGATCAAGACGATGATCAATGCGTTCGGCTGCGGCTTTTCAGAGGGCTACGGCAATGATTTTGATATCACGAAGCTGCGCTATGACAAGATTGTGATCATGACGGATGCCGATGTCGACGGCGCGCACATCAGTACGCTGCTGCTGACGCTGTTTTACCGGTTTATGCCGGAGCTGATCTACGAGGGGCATGTCTACCTCGCGATGCCGCCGCTTTACAAGGTGATCCCATCGAAGGGCAAGGAGCAGTATCTCTATGACGACAAGGCGCTCGAGAAATACAGGAAGACGCACAAGGCTCCGTTCACGCTGCAGCGCTACAAGGGCCTCGGGGAGATGGACGCATCGCAGCTCTGGGAGACGACGCTGAATCCCGAGACGCGCCTGATGCAGCGCGTAGAGATCGAGGATGCGCGCATCGCGTCGGGCGTGACTTCGCTGCTGATGGGGACGGAGGTGCCCCCGCGCAAGGCGTTTATCTACGAGCATGCGCAGGATGCGCTGCTGGATATCTGAGGACAGTTTGCAACGGCTTCTGCGCTCTCATTGAGAAAGCGCCGGATCGTTGTGATTTTGTAACGGAGGAAAAGGATGGAGGAACAGATAATCAGGGCGGAATATTCTGATATCATGCAGAAATCTTTTATAGACTATGCGATGAGCGTTATTATTTCGCGCGCGCTCCCGGATGTCCGCGACGGGCTGAAGCCGGTGCAGCGCCGCACGCTCTATGATATGTATGAGCTCGGGATCCGCTATGACAGGCCGTACCGCAAGTGTGCCCGTATCGTCGGCGATACGATGGGGAAATACCATCCGCACGGGGACAGCTCGATTTATGAGGCGCTTGTAGTCATGGCGCAGGATTTCAAAAAAGGGCAGGCCCTGGTGGACGGCCACGGCAATTTCGGCTCGATCGAGGGAGACGGCGCTGCCGCGATGCGCTACACGGAGGCGCGGCTGCAGAAGATCACGCAGGAGGCTTTCCTGGCGGACCTCGACAAGGACGTCGTGGACTTCGTGCCGAATTTCGACGAGATGGAGAAGGAGCCCTCCGTGCTCCCGGTGCGCATCCCGAACCTGCTGGTGAACGGCTCGGACGGCATCGCGGTCGGCATGGTGACGAGCATCCCGACGCACAACCTCGCGGAGGTGATCGACGCGGTCAAGGCGCTGATCAAAAACAATAAGCTCACGACGAAGGAGCTCATGAACTACGTGAAGGGGCCGGATTTCCCGACCGGCGGCATCATTGTCAACCAGCGGGATCTGGAGTCGATCTATGAGACCGGCCAGGGCAGGCTGCGCATCCGGGGCAAGGTGGAGCTGGAGAAGGCGAAGGGCGGCAGGGAGCGCCTGGTGGTGACGGAGATCCCGTATACGATGATGGGCGCGAATATCGGCAAGTTTTTAAACGATGTCGCGACACTTGTCGAGACGAAGAAGACAACGGACATTGTCGATATCTCGAACCAGTCCTCCAAGGAGGGCATCCGTATCGTGCTGGAGCTGCGCCGGGGAGCCGACCCGGAGAGGCTCAGGAACCTGCTGTATAAAAAGACGCGCCTCGAGGATACCTTTGGCGTCAATATGCTTGCCGTGGCGGACGGCAGGCCGGAAACGCTGAGCCTGAAGCAGATCCTCGAGTACCATATCGATTTCCAGTTCGAGCTTGCGACGCGCAAATACCGGAACCTGCTCGGCAAGGAGGAGAAGAAGCGGGAGATCCAGGAAGGCCTGATCCATGCCTGCGATGTGATCGACCTGATCATCGAGATCCTGCGCGGCAGCAGGAGCCGCGACCAGGTCAGGGACTGCCTCGTGAACGGGGTGACAGAGGGGATCCGCTTCAAGACTGAGAAATCGCGCAGGATGGCTGCGAAGCTCCGTTTTACGGAGGCACAGGCGAACGCGATCCTCGATATGCGCCTCTACCGCCTGATCGGCCTCGAGGTCGAGGTCCTGATGAAGGAGCATGAGGCGACGCTGAAAAATATTGCGGAATACACGGATATCCTGAATAACTATGGCTCGATGGCGACAGTCATCATGAAGGAGCTCGACGCATTCAAGAAGGAGTTCGGCCGCCCGAGGCGGACGGCGCTCGAGGACGCGGAAGAGATCGTGCTGGAGGCGCCGAAGATTGAGGAGCTGCCGGTTGTCTTCCTGATGGACCGCTTCGGGTATGTCCGCACGATAGACGAGACAGTCTATGAACGGAACAAAGAGGCTGCGGACACGGAGAGCAAGTATGTGCTGCACTGCCTGAATACGGATCGGGTTTGCGTCTTCACCGATACAGGCAGGCTGCATCTGCTGAAGGTACTGGACGTGCCGTTTGGCCGGTTCCGCGACAAAGGCACCCCGGTCGATAATCTGTGCAATTACGACAGCAAGGAGGAGAGCTTTATCGCGGTCATGGCTCTCTCGGACATCCGGGATACGGTCCTGACATTTGTGACGCGGCAGGCAATGGTCAAGCGGGTGGAGGGCATCGAGTTTGATGTCGTATCCAAGCGCACGATCTCGGCGACGAAGCTCGCGGAGGGCGACCGCGTAGTGACAGCGTACGCGGCGGCGGAGAACGCCCATATCGTGCTGGCCTCACAGAACGGCTTCTTCCTGCGGTTCCCGGTATCCGAGATCCCGGTCAAGAAAAAGACGGCGGTTGGCGTGCACGGCATGAAGCTCGCTGACGGTGACCAGGTCAGGGCCGCCTACTGGATCGACGGCGCGCAGTGCCCGGAGGTCACATGGAATGACAGGCCGGTCCACATCAACAAGCTGCGGATCGGCACACGGGATTCCAAAGGGACAAAGGCGAGGAAGGAATAGCCGGGCTTAAGGCAGCGTTTCCGTGTATTTCCGGCTGCCTCACGTTTCTCACGCAAAACTGGTATGGTTAAACAGACCGAAGATGGCACTTTCCAAACAGTCCATATGTGGATATACTCCTGTCATAAGCTATGATGTGGAGGAAAACAGAATGGAAAGAAATGGAATACAGAAGCTTGTAATGACCGGGATGTTCGCGGCGCTGTCATACGTCGTGTTTACATTCCTTCAGATTAAGATCACGCTGCCGGGCGGCGATGCGACCTCAATCCATCTGGGCAATGCCGTCTGCGTGCTGGGAGCCCTGGTCATGGGCGGGCTCTGGGGCGGCCTCGGCGGGGCGATCGGGATGACGATCGGAGATCTGCTGGATCCCGTGTATATCGTGTACGCGCCGAAGACGTTTGTCCTGAAGCTCTGCATCGGGCTGATCACCGGGCTGGTCGCGCACCAGATCGGCCATATCAGAGAGTCGAAGGACACGAAACATGTGCTCCGCTTCACAGTGCTCGCGTCAATCTGCGGATTGCTGTTCAATGTGATCTTCGATCCGCTGGTCGGCTACTGGTACAAGCGCATCATTCTCGGCAGGGGGCCAGCCGAGGTGACGCTTGCGTGGAATATTGCCTCGACCTCGATCAACGCGGTGCTTTCCGTGATCGTGGCAACGGCAGTGTATATGGCACTGCGCCCCGCGCTGAAATGAGAATGTTCTTGTTACTGTTACAGTCCCTCTCCCTGCAAGCCACAGACCGCCTTCTTCGAAGGCTATATGCCGCTTCGCGTCATAT
>CAYRKA010000048.1:0-16205 GCA_964424785.1 uncultured Lachnospiraceae bacterium
AATCATTATATTGAGCAGGAGGAACGACAGAGATGGGACAGATCAGGGTAGAGAAGAATGCAGGCGGCATGGAAGGGCTCTGCGTCATTGAGCCGACCGTACACGGAGACAGGCGCGGGTATTTTGTGGAGACCTACAATCAGAAGGATATGCAGGAGGCCGGCCTGGATATGGTGTTCGTGCAGGATAATCAGTCGAGCTCCGTGAAGGGTGTGCTGCGCGGCCTGCATTTCCAGAAAGAGCACCCACAGGGCAAGCTGGTCCGCGTGATCCGCGGGACGGTGTTTGACGTGGCGGTTGACTTGCGTGCGGGGTCGGCGACCTGCGGCAAATGGTATGGGATCGAGCTGTCGGAGGAAAACCATAAGCAGTTTTATATTCCCGAGGGCTTTGCGCACGGTTTCCTCGTGCTGAGCGATGAGGCTGAGTTCTGCTATAAGTGTACGGATTTCTATCATCCGGGGGACGAGGGCGGCATGGCGTGGAATGATCCGGAGATCGGCGTGCGCTGGCCGCAGGTGAAGGGTACGTACAATGGAACGGCGTCTGCGGAGGGCTATACGCTGGAAGACGGCACACCGCTGAATCTGAGCGACAGGGACCAGAGATGGCTCGGGATCGGGGAGACGTTCCGGTTTTCTGAGGCTTCAATAAAATGATATAGATGGCAAAGCGGGATTCACATTGTAAAGTATTATATGATTGTTTTGATCAAATATTGAGGAAAGATGTGGACAGACAGGACGGCAGCAATTGTCGCTTCTGTCTGTTTCTTTTTGCGAAGATTAGAACAGAAGGGCATATTGCACAATGAAAGGGTGTCGAATTTGTGCAATATCACGGGGAGAATGATCAAAAAGAAAATAAAATGTAAAATTACGTCGCAAAACAATCATATAAATCATAAATAATCATATAATGGGCTTGAAAACGAACAAATAAAGAGGTAGAATACAGGAGAAAGGAGCAAAACGAACAATTATTTAAAGGAGGTAACATGTTATGAGCAAAGTCAGTGAAATGACAAGAGAGAGCTGGATCATGAGCACGTTCCCTGAGTGGGGGACATGGCTCAACGAGGAGATCGAGAACGAGGTCGTGGAGCCGGGCACCGTTGCAATGTGGTGGCTTGGATGCACAGGTATCTGGTTCAAGACGCCGGGTGGATGTAATATCACGGTTGATCTCTGGGCCGGCAACGGCAAGCGCACGCATGGCGACGGCAAGATGAAGGTCGGCCACCAGATGGCGAATATGTGCGGCGCGAGGGCGATGCAGCCGAACCTGAGGGCTGTCCCGTTTGTGATTGACCCGTTCGCGATTAAGCAGGTGGACGCAGTTCTCGCGACACATTACCATCAGGACCACATGAGCGCGGAGTATGCGGCACACGTGATCCAGAGCGGCATGACGACAGTCGACGAGAACGGCAAGGAGATCCCGGTACCGTTCATCGGCCCGAAGAAGTCCGTAGAGCTGTGGGTGAAGTGGGGCGTCCCGGAGGACCGCTGTATCACAGTGAAGCCGGGCGACACCATCAAGATCAAGGACATCGAGATCGTAGCGCTTGACTCGTTTGACCGCACCTGCCTCGTGACGACGGATTCGACAGGCCCGGACCGCGAGGAACTGACAGGCATCTGCCCGACCGATATGGATGACAAGGCAGTGAACTACCTGATCAAGACACCGGGCGGCAACATCTACCACAGCGGGGATTCCCATTATTCGATCTACTTCGCGAAGCACGGCAAGGATTATGATGTGGACGTCGCGTTCGGCTCTTATGGCGAGAACCCGGTCGGCATGGCGGACAAGATGACGAGCTGCGATATCCTCAGGATGGCCGAGGCGCTGCGCACGAAGGTTGTGATCCCGATCCACTACGACGTATGGACGAACTTCATGGCAGATGTCAATGAGATCCGCGTCCTCTATGATATGAAGAAGGACCGCCTCGACTACAAGTTCCATCCGTTCTTCTGGGAAGTGGGCGGCAAGTACGTCTACCCGACGGACAAGGATAAGAGGGCATACCATCACAGAAGAGGCTTTGAGGACTGCTTTGAGGCGCCGCAGAACATTCCGTTCCGCTCATGCCTGTAAGCCATCAGAAGAACAGGAGGGAAATCAGATGTTACGTGATTTTGTGGAGAAGAAGCATTACAAATTCGCTGAGTCGGCAAAGGACTGGAGGGACGCGATCCGCATGAGCTGTGAGAGCCTTGAGGCGGACGGGACGGTCGAAGCGAACTACAAGGAGGACATCATCGCCTGCGTGGAGAAGCACGGTCCGTACATCGTGATCATGCCGAACGTCGCGATGCCGCATTCACAGGAGGGCGCAGTCGGGGTCAACAAGACGGCGATCGCCTTCATGAAGCTCGAGAAGCCGGTAAGCTTCGAGGAGGGCAACCCGGAGAAGGATGCGCAGCTTTTCTTTACGCTGGCGTCCTGCGATCCGGACCAGCACCTTCAGAATATGATGAAGCTGTCCGAGATGCTGATGAACGAGGAGGTCGTGAAAGCACTCGCGGATGCAAAGACACCGGAGGATCTGATGAAGATCCAGGAGACGTATCTGGATTAACCGATCCCTGTCTGAGAGAGTGAGGAATAAAGTATGAATATATTATTGAGAATCTGGACGTATTTTTCAACAAATATCCTGCAGCAGCCTGCATTTATGATCGGCCTGATTGTAATGCTCGGCTACATCCTGCTGAAAAAACCGTGGTATGATGTACTTGCAGGCGTGATCAAGGCGATCGTAGGCTACCTGATCCTGACGGTTGGCTCCAACGGGCTGGTAAGCAATTTCCGCCCGGTGCTGGTCGGCCTGAAGGACCGCTTCAATATGGACGCCATGGTGATCGACCCGTACTTCGGGCAGAACGCGGTTACGGCCGGTGTTGAGGAAGTATTCGGCAAGGGCTTCGGCGATGCGATGATCCTGCTGCTGATCGCGTTTATCGTCAACATCCTGCTGGTCCGTTTCAGCAAATACACGAAGCTGCGCGCCTTGTTCACGACAGGGCATGTGCAGGTGCAGCAGGCAGCGACAGCCTACTGGCTGATCATGTTTGCGCTGCCGGGGCTGCTGAACCATAATGTGGCACTGATTGTTGTGATGGCGATCCTGCTCGGCGCTTACTGGGCGGTTGGCTCCAACCTGATCATCAAGCCGTGCCAGGAGCTGACAGACGGAGCAGGCTTCACGCTTGCCCATCAGCAGATGTTCGGCATCGCGCTGAATTCCTGGCTGGCTGAGAAGCTCTTCGGCCAGAAGAAGAATGGCAAGGAAGTGAAGAAGATCGACGATATCGAGCTCCCGGGCTTCATGTCCATCTTCAACGAGAATATGGTATGTACCTCCATCCTGATGCTGATCTTCTTCGGGGCGATCCTCTGTATTCTTGGCAGAGATTATCTGGTGGAGCAGGGCTTCCTCGCGGAGGGCGCGAGTATGCTGTTCTATGTAATCCAGACCTGCCTGTATTTCGCGGTTTACCTTGCAATCCTGCAGCTTGGCGTCCGCACATTCGTCACAGAGCTGACGCAGTCCTTCCAGGGTATTGCGGACAAGCTGCTTCCGGGCTCCGTACCGGGCGTTGACTGTGCGGTAGCATTCGGCTTCGGCTCTGCAAATGCGGTTCCGCTTGGGTTCCTCGCAGGCTTCCTTGGCCAGATCATCGCGATCGTGCTGCTGATCGTGCTCAAGAGCCCGACGCTCGTGATCTGCGGGTTCGTCCCGGTATTCTTTGATAACGCGACGATCGCGATCTTCGCGAATGAGAAGGGCGGCATCAAGGCTGCGCTGATCCTTCCGTTTATCTCCGGCCTGTGCCAGGTATTCGGTTCCGCGCTCATCGCAGGCTGGGTCGGCATGGCTCAGTACGGCGGCTACCTCGGTATGTGGGACTGGGCGGTCGTCTGGCCGATCATGACAGGCATCATGAAGTTCCTGAGCTATGCAGGCGTCGCGATTGTGGCAATCGTGCTGCTGGCGATCCCGCAGCTCCAGTACCGTGCTGACAAAGAGGGCTACTTCATGATGACCGAGGATTACGAGGCATACAAGGAGCTCAAGGCAAAGAGAGGTTAAGGCAGGAAGAATTTCATAATGTATCCTTGTTTTCCGCGTCTGCAGCTCTGCGGCGCGGGAAACAGAAAATATAAAATCAAAAAAAGAAAAGGAGATTAAAGAAATGGCAAAAGAGAACATGAGTTTTATGGTTTGCTGCGCAAACGGGGCTGGTTCCAGCCTGATGATGAAGATGACGCTCCAGAAGGTGCTGACAAAGCTTGGCATCAAGCCGGGCCGGATGCATCACTGCGCACTGTCTGAGGGCAAGAGCGCCGCTTCACAGTTTGATGTCGTGATGTGCGCTCAGAATTTCACAAATATGTTCAAGGATGCTGAGAAGAAGGGCACGACCGTGATCGGCCTGCGCAACATCATGTCCGTCCAGGAGATGGAGGAGAAGCTGAAGGAGCATGGGATTGCCTGAGGAAGTGTCGGAGATACTATGATGAGGAAGCATATACGGCTGGTTGTCAGCGATATGGACGGTACCCTGCTGGGCCCGGACAAGCGGGTGAGCAATGTGACGCGCGAGGCGATAGCACGGGCGGAACGCGCAGGGCTGCGCTTTTCAATCTGCACCGGCAGGATCCAGACGATGACAGAATACTATCTGGGGAACCTGCAGCTCACGACGCCGGTGATCACGGCGAACGGAGCGTTGATCTGGGATCCTGCGGGACGCAGGGCCTTGTGGGACCAGCCGATGGATGAGGAGGAGCTGCTGTCCTTGCTCCTCTTTTGCAGGGAGCACCGTCTTGATTACTGTGCGCTGACGATGGGGACAAGCTATTTCGCGCCGGACAGCGTGCGCAGGAAACGGTTTGAGCAGTACAATGAGATTGCCCGGGCAGGCGGGTTTGCACCGATGAGCCTTGCATTGTTTGACGATGCGTTTGCATGTGTCAGAGGGCAGAAGGTCTACAAGGTGCTGGTAAATGAGCTGCTGCCCGGCCAGCTGGCTGCTGCGTGTTCATTCATTGACACGTTGAAAACGATAAGATATACTTCTTCTGAAGACAGGCTGCTGGACATCGCGGACCGGAATGTCAGCAAAGGGGAGGGGCTGAGGCGCCTTGCCCACCTGCTGGGGATTCCGGCGGACGATGTCTGCGCGGTCGGGGATTACGACAATGATATTCCGATGCTCCTCGCATCCGGTTTCCCGGTAGCGATGGCGAATGGCTGTGAGGCGATCCGGAATGTGGCGGAGTTTGTGACAAAAGCAAATACAGAGGATGGTGTGGCATATCTGCTGGGCCAGCTTCTGTCGGAAAACAGATCGTGAGGTAAGGACATGAAGAGGGAAAGGGCATTTGTGGAGAACAGAAGGAAACAGATCCTGGACAAGCTTATCGAAAGCCCGGGGATCCATGTGGAGGAGCTCGCAGACCTTTTCCGCGTTTCGGCGATCACGATCCGCAGAGATCTGCAGTACCTGGAGGACCAGAAGAAGCTGACGCGCTACTATGGCGGCGCGGTGGCGAATGAGCGGAGCACGCAGGACGATGTGGCACTTTACCGTGACCGGATTGCCCGCTATGCCGCGACGCTGGTCGAGGACGGGGATACGATTTTTATCAATACGAGCCGGACTGCGCTGCAGATCCTGCCATATATCAGGAAAAAGAACGTGACTGTGATCACGAACAACGGGCGGGCGCTGAGCTGCGACCATCCGGACGGCGTCAACGTGATTCTGACGGGCGGCGAGCTGCGCTACCCGAAGGAAGCCATGGTCGGCGAGTTTGCCGAGCGGAATCTCCTGAAATGCTACGCGAAGCTGGCGTTTGTCGGCTGCAGCGGCATCTCGGAGGAAACCGGCGTGACGACCGAAAACGCAAATGAGGTAAACCTGAATGAACTGATGCTGCGGCGTGCGACGAAGCGCGCCTACATTCTCGCCGACCACACGAAGATCGGCAGCAAGAGCAGCTTCCGTACCTGCAGCATTGAGCGCGTGACGAATCTTGTGACGGATGAGCGGGCGCCCAAAGAAATCCTCGACCTTTTCCGGGAGAAAGGGATCGACATTCATCAGGTGAGCAAGGATGATATTTTTGAATAAGGAGGAGAACAGCTATGGTACAGGGAACAATTACAGTAAATAATAAATCAGGACTTCACTTAAGACCGGCGTCTGAGCTGGCGAAAATCGCGGGCAAGCTGCGCTCGGAGATCACGATCGTGGCAGGGGAGAAGCGCGTGAACCCGAAGAGCGTGCTGATCCTGATGAGTGCAGGTATCACGAAGGGCACCACGATCGATATTATCTGCGAGGGCGAGACGGAGGAGGCTGACCTGAAGGTCATGATGGATGCGATCGCCAGCGGGCTTGGCGAGGGAGAATGAGAGGAGCTGCCATGAGAGAATGGAAAGTACCGAAAACAGCCTCCAGGGGCTATGCGATTGCGCCGCTTTTCGTCGTGAAGCAGGTGGAGGTGACGGCGTCTGAGCGCAGGATCAGCCAGGAGGAGATCGATTCCGAGGTCGCCCGCTTCGAGGCGGCTGTCGCGAAGGCGCAGGACGAGCTGCTCGAGCTTGCGTCACAGAATGAGATTTTCGCGGGCCATTATGCTCTGGCGGGCGATATTGCGATCTATGACGGTGTGACAGGCAAGGTTAAAAATGACCTCGTGAACGCGGAGCTTGCGCTGATGCAGACGAGGGATGAGTACGTGGCCGTGTTTGAGAGCATGGAGGACGAGTATATGCGCGAGCGCGCCGCGGACATGAAGGATGTGTCGAAGCGCCTGCTGTACGCCCTCAAGGGGATTGAGGACAACGCGTTTGCCTCTATGAAGGAAAAGAGCATTATCGCGGCGAAGGACCTCGCCCCGTCGGATACGGCGAAGATGAATATGGAGCTTGTCGCGGGTTTTATTACCGAGGAGGGCGGCGTGACGAGCCATGTCTCGATCATCGCGAAGAACCTCGGTATCCCGTGCCTGGTGGGCGCAGGCCCGATGCTTTCTGAGGTGAAGACGGGCGAGATGGCTGTGCTGGACACGGACAAGGGTGTCCTGTACGTTGACCCGGACGAAGCGCTCGTGAAGGAGTATGAGGCCAGGATTGAGGAGCTCCGCCGCAGGGATGAGGAGATGGAGCGCCTGAGCGCGCTGCCGTGTGAGACACAGGATGGCCATGCTTTCTCGATCTGCGCGAATGTCGGCAATGTAACGGATATTAAGAACGCGCTGAAGTTCCACATCGACGGCGTCGGCCTGTTCCGCAGTGAGTTCCTGTACATGGAGAACGACCACTTCCCGACAGAGGAAGAGCAGTTCAAAGCGTACAAGGAAGCGGCGGAGCTGATGGCGGGCAAGGAGCTGACGATCCGTACGCTGGATATCGGCGGCGACAAGGGGCTCGACTACTATGAGTTCCCGAAGGAGGAGAATCCGTTCCTCGGCTACCGGGCAATCCGTATGTGCCTGGATCAGACGGATATGTTCAAGACGCAGCTGCGTGCGCTCCTGCGCGCAAGTGCGTTCGGCTACATCCGTATCATGTACCCGATGATGATTTCCGTAGAAGAGCTGCAGGCCGCGAATGCGCTGCTGGAGGAGTGCAAGGCCGGGCTTCGCGCGGAAGGGATCTCCTTTGATGAGAAGATTCAGGTCGGTATCATGGTGGAGACCCCGGCGGCTGTGATGATGGCGGATGAATTCGCGGAGCTTGTCGATTTCTTCAGCATCGGGACGAATGACCTGACGCAGTATGTGCTCGCGGTAGACCGCGGCAACCAGAAGATTTCGGAGCGCTACAATTCGTTCCATCCGGCAGTCCTGCGTGCGATCGCGCACACGATTGCCGCTGCGCACCGCCACGGCGCGAAGGCCGGGATGTGCGGCGAGTTCGCCGGGGATGAGAAAGCGTCCGCGCTGCTGCTTGGCATGGGGCTTGATGAGTTCAGTATGTCGGCGAACAGTACGCCGGTGGTCAAGTACCAGCTCCGAGGCGCATCCTATGAAGGGATGCAGAAGCTCGCAGGGGAGGTCCTGAAGCAGAGCACGGTTGCAGGTGTAATGGCGCTGCTGGAACAGTAACAGTCAGGAGGGTGTTATGAAGGCATATACACTTGGATTATATGAAAAAGCCATGCCGAAGGAGCTGACCTGGCGGGAGAAGCTGCTGGCCGCGAAGGCGGCAGGTTACGATTTCGTGGAGATCAGCATCGACGAGACGGATGACAAGCTCTCGCGCCTCGACATGACACGTGAGGAGCGCACGGAGCTTGTCAACCTGATGGCGGAGACCGGGATGCCGGTCCGGACGATGTGCCTGAGCGGGCACCGAAAATATCCGATTGGCAGCAACGACCCGGCGACGTGTGCGCGCGGCATGGAGATCATGGAGAAGGCGATTGGGCTCGCGGACGATCTCGGGGTGCGCATCATCCAGCTCGCAGGCTACGATGTCTACTATGAGGAATCAAGTGAGGAGACGCGGGCACGCTTTGAGGAGAACCTGAAAAAGGCTGTCCTGATGGCTGCGAAATCCGGGGTGCTGCTCGGCTTTGAGACGATGGAGACGGAGTTCATGAATACGGTCGGCAAGGCGATGAAGTATGTGGATCTTGTGAATTCCACGTACCTGAATGTCTATCCGGACGCGGGCAATATCACGAATGCCGCTGTGGCGTACGGTACGGATGTGCTGGAGGATTTAAGAAGCGGCGCTGGGCATCTAGTCGCGCTGCATCTGAAGGAAACCGTGCCGGGCATATTCCGGGAGATCCCGTTCGGGACAGGACATGTGAATTTCAGGGATATGATCCACACCGCGTGGGAGCTTGGCGTGCGCCGCTATGTGACAGAGTTCTGGTACACAGGCAATCCGCAGTGGAAGGATGACCTGGACTTTGCGCGGAATATGATGGGCACGCTGCTCGATCAGGAAGTATGAGGCATAGAGAAATGAAAATAGAGAAAAAAGTAATTTCAAATCTGACAAAATGTTATTCAATCGCTCCGCTTCACTATCAGGGGAAGGATCACTTCCTCGTGGCGGCGGAGAAGCAGGATCCGTGCTATCTGTTCGACCTTGACGGCAATCTGGAGGACAAGGTCTGGGACGGCCCAGGCGGAGTCATGAGTATGGTGCAGGTGCCGGGAACGGACGGTCAGTATCTGTCTACTTACAAGTTTTATTCGCCGAACGATTCCAAAGAGGCGAAGATCGTGATCGTGACGCCGAAGGCAAAGGGCGACTGGGAAGTCAGGACGCTGGTGGATTTGCCGCATGTGCACCGCTTCGACCTGCTCGAGCGCGACGGGCGCACCTTCCTGATCGCGTGTGCGCTGAAGTCCGGGCATGAGTTCAAGGAGGACTGGAGTATGCCGGGCAAGGTATACGCGGCGGAGCTGCCGCAGGATCTCTCCGGATTTGATGAGGACCATCAGCTTGAGCTCACGGTCCTCAAAGAGAATATGCTGAAGAACCACGGCTATTACAGGGTCTATGAGGATGGCGTCCCGACGAGCATTGTCTCCTGCAACGAGGGCATCTACCGCTTCACACCGCCCGCCGCAGGCGAGAGCGAATGGAAGATCGAGACGCTGATCGAGACACCGGCGAGCGACGCGGTGCTGGTGGATCTTGACGAGGACGGGGAGAAGGAGCTTTGTGTGCTCGCGCCGTTCCACGGGGAGCAGGTATCGATCTACAAGAAGCAGGATGGTTCATATCAGAAGGTTTATGACCTGCCGGAGCCTGCGGAGTTTACGCACGCGATCTACGGCGGAGACCTGTGCGGACGCCCGACCTTCGTTGTCGGCCACCGCAAGGGCAAGCGCAATCTGATCGCAATCCGCTATGACAAGGCGTCGGGCAGCTACACGACAGAGCTGATCGACGAGGACCGCGGACCGGCCAACGTCTTCCACTATGTGAAGGATGGCGTAGATGTGCTGGTCGCTACGAACCGCGAAGTCGACGAGGTAGCATTGTATAAGATTACAGAATAAGCTGAAGCCGGGGGGCTCCCGTATAGGGCGGGGGCCCTTTTCTATGCGCACGGGGCGGCAAGGAAATTTCAGCGGCGGAGCCGCTGCCGCCCTCGGCGCGGGCGGATAGGGTTGATGGATCTCCCCTGTCCGATATTTACCGTAGACAAAAGGCCGGGGGAAATGATACTATAAGGTTACTGCGAATGGCCCGTTGGCCTCTGGCGGCGGCAGGGCGGACAGTACTTCGCACGTGAAAAGGAGGGCATTATGGACAAGTCTTTTCTGCTTATTTATACGGCTGTCGGATATGACGGTTACCGTCATTCCTGCCATGCGTGGTTTGAGACAGAGGAAGAACTGAGGGCGTTCGTTGCGGGCGATCATGCAAAGAAAACTGAGCTCGAAGCTGAGTTTGCGATAGAGATCCTGTCGCATCGGGATATCAGATTGTAGAACGGGTGCGGTATAGCGACAGCCCGGCGCAATGGCGTGCCCGGCATACAATACCGTGAAGCATGGGATTTTCAGTGATCAGAGCGATGTGATAGAGAGATATGAGTGCTGCCGGCCTGCGTAAGACCGCCCGCGCACGGTTTGTTAAAACTTTCTAAAATTCTTCTGCTTTGTTGAATTAAATTGTCATGTATGATAAAATCAGATCGTGAAATATATGAAATTCAGTCATTTTTCCCACACTAATGAAGCAGGAAAGGATCAAAGATGAACATATTGTTTTACCTGGTGCCGAAGAGCGAAGTGACGTACCTTTTTGAGGATTATACGCTGAGGCAGGCACTTGAGAAGATGGAATACCACAAATACAGTGCAGTGCCGGTCATCAGCCGGTCAGGGAGCTATATCGGGACGCTGACGGAGGGCGATATCCTCTGGGAGCTGCGCCGCCGGGGCATCGGGGACCTGCATGAGCTGGAGGATGTCAGGGTCCGCGCGCTTCCGCGCAAGAGGGACAATCAGCCGGTCAATATCAATTGCGATATCGAAGACCTGGTGATGACTTCGATGAACCAGAATTTTGTCCCGGTTATTGACGACAATGGTATTTTTATCGGTATTGTGACGCGGAGGAGCATTATCGGATATTGTTACAACGGTTACAAAACAAAAGTCTTGTCTGATTCAAAAAGTTGTGATAAAATGTAATAAATATTTAACAAATGCCTGCCTTTTGGGGCAGGTATGCTTTTGCAGGGAAATGGAGTATATGAGATGAGAAAGAAAATACGTTTGCTGATATTATCCGTCCTGTTTGTGCTCGCCTTTGCCGGATGTGCCCAGTGTGTATCGGCGGCCGGGACGCAGGCGCTTACCGGGACTGTGTCGGGATTCCGAAAATCAGGGAAATATACGTACTATTACAAGACGGATGGCACGCAATATACCGGCTGGGTCGTGGTAAGCGGCAAGTATTACTATTTCCGCCAGGCTGCCGGCGCGGACAAAGAGCCGAAGGGGAGCATGGTCACCGGTTTCTTCAAGCCATACAATAAGACTTACTATTTCTCGCAGAAGGGTGTACTGCAGACGGGATGGAAGAAGATTGGCGGGAAACGGTATTATTTTGCGAAGACAGGGTCGCTCGGCGCGCTTGGGGCAATGTACACCGGGAAACGGAAGATCGGCAGCTATTATTATCTCTTCCGCACGAACGGATCCGTGCGCACCGGTTGGGTTACATACAAGGGGAACCGATATTACCTGAATAAGAGCACTGCTGCGGGGAAGATGGGTCGGGCTTCGACCGGATGGAAGACAGTCGATGGCAGCCGTTATTATTTCAGCAAGACCGGCATCATGCAGAAGAGCCGATGGATCAGCGGGAAGTATTACGTGGGTGCTGACGGCAAGATGGTGACGGACACGACAATTGACGGGATCGTGATCGGCCCGGACGGGGTCGCTGAGGCGAACGCGCGGGTGCTGATCATCGCCGGGCACGGTATGGGCGATCCGGGCGCGTCGGCCAAATTTGTGAAAAAGACGTATATGGAGTCTGTATATACGCGCGAGTTTGCGGATCTGATCGAGGAAGCGCTCAAGGCATCCGGGAAGAAGGTCGTAGTCGAGATGTATGACCAGTCGTATGATTGCTATCAGGTCAATCTTGCCTACCAGACAGACAAGTCGGTGATCGGGCCGCTGCCGGAATGGACAGATTACGATTATATACTCGAGGTACATTTTAACGCGACAGTTGAAGCCTCCAAGGATCTGAAGGGCGACGGTACGTGCAAGGGAACCGGTATGTATGTCTATCCGGGCAAAAAGAACACGAAGCTTGAGAAGAAGATCGTTGCCGCAGTGGCAGGGACAGGGATTCCCGTGTGGGGCAGGGGGACAGGCGTGTTCACAAGCAACCTGTTAAATGCGCGTACCTGCTACAACGCAGGCGTCTCATATGGATTGCTTGAGACGTTATTCATCGATGACCGTGATGACATGAAGTTTTATAATAAGAACAAAGAAGCGATGGCGGAGGCGGTGGCCTCGGCGATCCTCGAATATTTTGGCCTGTAAATATACTCAGCTTTATTGACAAAGATTTATTTAGTTGGTAGAATAGATGGAAAGATTCGAGTGATAGGAAACGACGCAAGTCGTTTCCTATCACTGAACTGTGGAAGTACTCGGCAGTTGCGATTCGGATTTTAGAGTGTCAGTCAGGAGCAAATGCATATGAAGAAAAGAGTTTTATCCTTGCTGGTGGACAATACCTCCGGCGTTCTGAGCCGCGTGGCGGGGCTGTTCAGCCGGCGCGGCTACAATATCGACAGCCTGACGGTTGGCGAGACAGCGGATCCGCGCTATTCGCGCATGACGATTGTGGCGAGTGGCGATGAGCTTACGCTGGACCAGATCACGAAGCAGCTTGCGAAGCTGATCGATGTGGTCGATATCAAGATCCTGGAGAATGAGACGAGTGTCAGCAGGGAGCTTGTGATGGTCAAGGTCCGTGTGGACGCGAAGGACCGCCAGGAGGTGATCGCGATCGCGAATGTCTTCCGCGGCAATATTGTGGACGTCGGGACAGATTCGCTGATCGTGGAGCTGACCGGGCAGCAGACGAAGCTGGACGCGTTCATCAGGCTGCTAGAGGGGCATGAGATCCTCGAGCTTGCGCGCACCGGTATTACGGGTCTGTCACGAGGCTCGGATGATATCAGGTACCTATAATTACTTAAATACATATATTTTTAAGATTGTGAGGAGAAGGAAATGGCAGCTAAAATCTATTATCAGAAGGATTGTAATCTCTCCCTGCTCGAGGGCAAGACGATCGCGGTGATCGGCTACGGCAGCCAGGGGCATGCACATGCGCTCAATGCGAAGGAGTCGGGGTGCAATGTGATCATCGGCCTTTACGAGGGCAGCAAGTCATGGGCGAAAGCGGAGGCCCAGGGCTTCGAGGTATATACGGCAGCGGAGGCTGCGAAGAAGGCCGACATCATTATGATCCTGATCAATGATGAGAAGCAGGCAGACCTGTACAAGAAGGACATCGAGCCGAACCTCGAGGAGGGCAATATGCTGATGTTCGCGCATGGCTTCAACATCCATTTCGGCTGTATCGTCCCGCCGAAGAATGTCGATGTGACGATGATCGCCCCGAAGGGGCCGGGTCATACGGTGAGGAGCGAGTACCAGGCCGGCAAAGGTGTCCCGTGCCTTGTGGCGGTTGAGCAGGATGCGACAGGCAAGGCGCTTGACCTGGCCCTGGCTTACGCACTGGCGATCGGCGGCGCCCGCGCAGGCGTGCTGGAGACGACGTTCCGCACGGAGACAGAGACAGACCTGTTCGGTGAGCAGGCAGTGCTTTGCGGCGGCGTGTGCGCCCTGATGCAGGCTGGCTATGAGACACTTGTGGAGGCAGGCTACGATCCGCGCAATGCTTACTTCGAGTGCATCCACGAGATGAAGCTGATCGTCGACCTGATCTACCAGTCGGGCTTCGCGGGGATGCGCTACTCGATCTCCAATACGGCTGAGTATGGCGATTACGTGACGGGTCCGAAGATCATCACGGAGGAGACGAAGAAGACGATGAAGAAGATCCTGTCCGATATCCAGGACGGCACATTCGCGAAGGAATTCCTGCTCGATATGTCGCCGGCAGGTGGCCAGGTCCACTTCAAGGCGATGCGCAAGCTCGCTTCCGAGCATCCGTCGGAGATCGTCGGCGCCGAGATCCGCAAGCTCTATAGCTGGAACGGCGAGGACAAGCTGATCAACAACTGATGGTATCCGGTTTTATAAGGGCTGCGGTGAGCAGCCCTTTTTATGCGCAGGCTCGCAAGAGGTATTTTGCTGCTTACGCAGTATGCGAGCCGCGCGGGCGGATAGGGTCGATGGCTCGACCCTATCCGATCAGATTTAATTTAATACAGTAGGGAGGAACAACAAATGGGAATGACAATGACCCAGAAGATTCTGGCGGCTGCCGCAGGGCTTGATCATGTCGAGGCCGGGCAGCTCATTGAGGCCAATCTGGATCTGGTACTCGGGAATGACATCACATCTCCGGTAGCTATTCATGAGATGGATAAATTCAAAGATGATAAAGTGTTTGACAAGGACAAGATCGCGCTCGTCATGGATCACTTTATCCCGAACAAGGATATCAAATCAGCCGAGCATTGTAAATGCGTGCGCGAGTTCGCGTGCGAACACGATATCACAAACTATTTTGATGTGGGGCAGATGGGGATAGAGCACGCGCTGCTGCCGGAGCAGGGGCTGACGGTCGCGGGGGATGTAATCATCGGGGCTGATTCCCACACATGCACCTACGGCGCGCTTGGCGCGTTCTCGACGGGTGTCGGCAGCACGGACATGGCGGCAGGCATGGCGACGGGCAAGGCGTGGTTCAAGGTGCCGTCGGCCCTGCGTTTCCGCCTGACCGGCAAACCGGCCAAATGGGTCAGCGGCAAGGATATCATCCTCCATATCATCGGGATGATCGGCGTGGACGGCGCCCTGTACAAGTCGATGGAGTTCGTCGGAGATGGTATCGCATATCTCTCGATGGACGACCGGTTCACGATTGCCAATATGGCGATCGAGGCGGGCGGCAAGAACGGCATCTTCCCGGTTGACGCTCTTGCCGGGGAATATATGAAGGAACATTCAAAACGCCCGTACAGGATCTTTGAGGCGGATGAGGATGCTGCCTACGACGAGGAATATACGATTGACCTCAGTACATTGCGCCCGACCGTGGCTTTTCCGCATCTTCCGGAGAACGCGAAGACGGTTGATGAGATCACAGAGGAGATAGCGATTGACCAGGCTGTCATCGGTTCCTGCACAAATGGCCGTATCAGCGACCTACGCGTCGCGGCAGAGCTGTTGAAGGGACGTAAGGTGAAGAAGGGTGTCCGCTGCATCATCATCCCGGCGACGCAGGCAGTCTATCTGCAGGCGATGGAGGAAGGGCTGCTGAAGGCCTTCATTGAGGCGGGTGCTGCCGTCAGCACGCCGACCTGCGGGCCGTGCCTTGGCGGGTATATGGGTGTCTTGGCCGCGGGAGAGCGCTGCATCTCGACGACGAACCGCAATTTCGTCGGCCGCATGGGCCATGTGGATTCAGAGGTCTATCTCGCGAGCCCGGCAGTTGCCGCGGCGAGCGCTGTGACCGGCAGGATTTCATCACCGGAAGAATTAGAGTGAATGGCAAAAGCCGATTTCAGGCAGGAGGACGAAGCAATGAAGGCAGAAGGCAGAGTATTTAAATATGGAGACAATGTGGATACGGACGTAATCATCCCGGCGCGTTACCTGAATTCGTCAGACCCGGCGGAGCTGGCGACGCACTGCATGGAGGACATTGATAAGGGATTTATTCATGAGGTGGAGAAGGGCGATATCATCGTCGCCGGGAAGAATTTCGGCTGTGGTTCCTCGCGGGAGCATGCCCCGATCGCGATCAAGGCGGCGGGCGTGAGCTGCGTGATTGCAGAGACGTTCGCGCGTATTTTTTACCGCAACGCAATCAACATTGGGCTTCCGATCATCGAGTGCCCGGAGGCGTCGAAGGGGATTGAGGCCGGGGATGAGGTAGAGGTGGATTTTGACAGCGGCATGATCTACAACCGCACAAAAGGGACACAGTTCAGGGGACAGGCGTTCCCGGAATTCATGCAGCGCATTATCCG
>CAYRKA010000049.1:0-13104 GCA_964424785.1 uncultured Lachnospiraceae bacterium
ATTTTGGGCAATCCATAGTAAATAAAGAACAGCTGCACAAGCAGCGGCGTATTCCGGCTCAATTCAATATAAACCGCGGCAATCTGCCTGAATACAGCGATGCGGTAATACTGTACCGCCGCACAAAGCAGGCCGATCAGGATCGCCAGGATGACTCCCGTCAACCCGATTTTGACCGTCAGCCACGCTGCTTTGCGGTACATCGGCAGATATTTGAATATAAACTCCCAATTCATGCTTTTTCTCTCCCTGATTATGTTCTTTCCCTGTGCTCCGGTATCGGCGCCCTCTTCAAAAGATATGCGTTTCCTACAGCAACCGAGCAGGGAAGATGCAATCTGACCTGCTTGCCTGCGCCAGGGCGGCAGCGGCTTTGCCGCTGAAATTACCTTGCTGCCCTGTGCGCATAAAAAAACCCGGGAACCTGAATTCCCGGGCGAATCCATTCGCAGCTCCTATGACCTCATGCGGCATGAAAAAAATCCATATCAAAGCCGCCAAATGCATAGAACTCCCGGGAATCCCGCATCCGGCAACAACATGAATGCATTTTTATGTTCATGAATCCGTAAACAGCCATTTTTCCTCCTGCCTTCCTGTTTGTACGTTCAAAATCTATGATGATCATACCACAATAAACCTATTTTGTCAATAGGATAAATGGGTTTATCGGGGCTGTTTCCCATATTGACAAGAATATTTGGCTGTGGTAAATTGGTTAAAGGTTAGTTAATTCTAACTGATGAGAGAGGAGTATGTCAACGGCTGCGCAGCAGGCGTGCCGCATATCCGCTCATCTGGCCGGGGAAGAAATCCCCAGGCAAATCATATACGGGAGGATAGGAAGATGGAACTTGTGAGGTTTCAGGATGTTACCCGTGTCTACAAGACCGGAGACCATGAGCTGCGGGCGCTGGACGGGGTGAGCTTTGCACTGGAGAAAGGGAAATTTGTGGTGATCCTCGGGCCGAGCGGGGCCGGGAAGAGTACGCTGCTCAACCTGCTCGGCGGGCTGGACAGTCCCACATCCGGGACGATTACAGTGAATGGACGCGATATTTCGTCGCTTTCCAACAATGAACTGGCGGATTACCGGGCCGCGACGGTGGGCTTTGTCTTTCAGTTCTACAATCTGATCCCGACGCTGACAGTGCTGGAGAACGTAGCCCTGGTGCGGGAGATCGTGCCGGAAGCGCTCGATGCGGAGAAAATACTGGATGAGGTAGGGCTTTCGGACCACCTGAAGCATTTTCCGTCCGGGCTTTCCGGCGGGGAGCAGCAGCGTGTGTCGATTGCGCGCGCCCTGGCGAAGAATCCGCAGATCCTGCTGTGTGATGAGCCGACGGGGGCGCTCGACTCGGAGACGGGGGTGCTCGTCCTGAAGCTGCTGCTGTCCATGGCAAGGAATTACGGCAAGACGATCGTGATTGTGACGCACAACCAGAGCATTGCAAAGATGGCGGACGTGGTCATCCGCGTGAAAAACGGCAGGATCCGCTCCTGCGTGGAACAGGAAAATCCGATGAGTGCAGACGAGGTGGAATGGTAAGATGCTGACAAAAAAACTGATTCGTACCGCATGGAAATACAAAGCGCAGTTCATTTCAATGATCCTTATGGTGGCGATCGGGGTCGGCGTGTTCCTTGGCTTTAATATTGAGTGGAAGAGCATTGAGGCAGATACCTCGGCGTTCTTTGAGGAGACAAAATACGCTGATTTCCGGCTATATTCGGAGAAAGGATTTTCCAGGAAGGAAGTACAGGCGGTGCAGGAGATCCCGGGCGTTGAGGCGGCGACGCGGTATCTGTCTGTAAACACGGATGTCAAAGGGACGAAAAAGGCGCTGAACCTGAATATTTCGGAGGACTATACGGTCTCGACGATGCTGGTGACGGAGGGCGAACCGTATGACGCGGAGTCGGACGGCATCTGGCTGTCAGACCAGTTCGCGCGGAAAAACGGATATGAGGTGGGCGACACCCTGACGCTCTCATATCAGGGACTCTCCGTCTCGGGGGAGATCGCGGGCCTTGCCAAAAGCGGGGAGCTGATGATCTGTACCGCGGATGAGAACCAGCTGATGCCAGATTATGGGACCTTCGGCTTTGCCTATATCTCCCCGGCCAAATTCAAGCAGATCCTCGGCATTACATTCTATCCGCAGATCAATGTGCGGTCAGACATGGAAAAGGAGGACATGGAGCTGGCGGTGAGCGAAGCGCTGGGCAGGACGATACTGGTTACCTCGAAGGAGGAGCATGTTTCCTGGGCAGGGGCGCAGAGCGAGTCGGAGGAAGGAAAGACAATGGGAAGCATCCTGCCGGTGCTGTTCCTTGCAATCGCCATCCTGACGATGGTTACGACGATGCACCGCATCGCGGCGAATGAGAAGACACAGATCGGCACGCTCAAGGCACTCGGCTTCCGCGACAGGAGGATTCTCCGCCATTACACGTCGTACGGTCTCCTGATCGGGCTGCTCGGGACAGGACTTGGGATTGCGCTCGGCTATGGGATTGCGGCTGTCATCATCAGCCCGAACGGGATGATGAGCACCTACTTTGACCTGCCGGACTGGTCGCTGGTGATGCCGGGCTTTTGCTGGCCGCTGCTCGCGGGGACGGTACTTCTGCTGACCGGGATCGGCTGGCTCTCCGTGAAGCAGATGCTGCGTGGAAACGCGGCTGAGGCGCTCCGGCCCTATGTGCCGAAGACGATGAAAAGGAGCGCAGTGGAACGCCTGCCATTCTGGGAAAAGCTGTCGTTTGGGACCAAATGGAATGTGCGCGATATCATGCGCCACAAGTCGCGCTCGGCGATGACGCTGGTCGGAGTGGCCGGGTGCATGGTGCTGCTGGTCGGCGGCCTCGGAATGAAGGATACGATGGATGCTTTCATGGAGCTCCTGGACTGTGATATCAGCAATTACGCGACAAAAATCACGCTTGCGGAGTCGGCGGACAACGAAGCGGCCCGGGAGCTGGCCGGGAGCGTGGACGGCGACTGGGAGGCAACGTCCGGCGTCAGCTTCGGCGGAGATACCGTGTATTTGGAGATCTACGATGCCGGCCGGGGGAAAATACGGTTTGCTGACCAGGACAATGAGCTGCTGGAGCTGACCGACGACGGTGTGTATCTCTGCCTGCGGCTTGCCGACCGGGCCGACATCGGCGATACGATTTCCTTTTCCCCTTACGGGAGCGACGAGACCTACGAGGTGCGCGTGGCCGGATACCTGCGTTCGGTCATGACGGAGAGCATTGTCATGACGGAGGCATACGCAGAGGAATGCGAGATTCCTTACCACATCAGTGCAATCTATACGGACCGGGCGGCGGAGGAGATCGCGGGCTCATCCCTGATCTCCGGCACGCAGGATAAAAAGACGCTGATGGAGACGTACGACAGCTTTATGGATATCATGGATGTGATGGTGCTTGCCCTTGTGCTGGCGGCAATCCTCCTCAGTATCGTAGTGCTGTACAACCTGGGCGTCATGAGCTATGTGGAGCGCAGCAGGGAGCTGGCCACCCTGAAGGTGCTTGGCTTCCGTGACAGACATATCGGGAGACTGCTCATTGAGCAGAATATCTGGCTGACGGTCCTTGGAGCGGCGATCGGGCTGCCTGCGGGAGTTGGCGCGCTGTCTGTGCTGCTGGTGACGCTGGCGGATGAGTACGAGCTGATGCTGATCATGGGCGTGCTGACGTATTCGGTCAGCCTGCTGCTGACCTTTGGCGTATCGCTCGCGGTCGGCTGGGCCGTGGCGCGCAAGAACCGCAGGATCGATATGGTAGAGGCATTGAAAAATGCGGAGTAACGCAGGGTAAGAGCGCAGCCTTTGGCCGAACCGTTACCGCAGGATGTCCCGGCTGCCCGAGATATGGACTACGCGAGTTACTGTTCGCGCATTCATTATCCCGGGGAGCCTGGGACAATTTTTAATTTGGAGATGGTAAAACAGGCTGCTACGTGCTACAATGCTTACTATGAAGGTACTCTTTTCCGCGAAGCGGAAAACTGAATTCAGGGATGTGCCATGCGCGGCAACACTTTCATGCGCAGTGATATGTTCCAAGCGCTTGGGGCTTTCACAGTGGGACGAAACGATTCGAAGAGGAACGCAGGGAGAAGGATTATACTTATGGATCATGAGGTGGGCAGCTCTCCGGCATTGCACAGGCACGGCGGCGACATTTATTCTTATCAGAATATCAGGGACTTTTCCGCAAACATCAATTTCCGCGGGATGCCGGAGCCTGTGCGCGCTGCTGCCGTGCGTGCGGTCGACCTGGCGGTGCATTACCCGGATCCGGATTACAGGAAGCTTCGCGCCGCGCTCGCATCGCGGGAACAGGCCGCAAATCCGCGGATTGCTCCGGGGCAGATCGTCTGCGGTAACGGCGCAGCGGAGCTGATGTTTGCGCTCGCGTCGTGCCTGCGTCCGCACCGCGCGCTGCTGCCGGTTCCGTCATTTTTTGAGTATGAACAGGCGCTTGTGTCGTGTGGCTGTGCGGTGGAACATTTTATGCTCCGCGAAGAGGATAGCTTTGCGTTGGACGGGCGCTTTGCGAAGGCGCTCTCCGGGGCGGATACCGGATCAGGAGAAGCCGGATGGCGTGGGCGTCCTGATATGGTCATCCTTGGGAACCCGAATAATCCGACGGGGCGCCTGATTGAATCCGGTGTGCTTGAAAGGATTCTGGATATCTGCCTGGAACGCGGTATTTTTGTCGTCCTTGACGAGAGCTTCTTTGATTTTCTGTGCGATGACGATCTGGGGAAGACCTTCTCCGGGACGGAGTGCATTGACCGTTATCCGAATCTCATGGTATTGAAATCCTTTACGAAAATGTACGCGATACCGGGGCTCCGCTTCGGATATGCGGTCTGCAGCGGGGGATCGGCAGGATGGTATGCCGGTGGGAGGCCGGAACGGATCTTATCTGATGGGACGCCGCCTGCAGATTGCCTGCGCACGGTGCTGCAGCCGTGGAATGTCTCATTGCCTGCGCAGGAGGCGGCGTGCGCGGCAGCCTCGGAGCTTGCGTTTGCGCAGGAGACGGCCCGGCAGATACGCTGCAGCAGGGAGGAAATGAAAAGGCGGATGGAGCAGGCAGGTTTTCGGGTGTATCCGTCAGCCGCGAACTACCTGCTGTTCCGCGGCTCTCCGAAACTGAAAGAGGAGTGCGTGAAGCTGGGATTTCTGATCCGGGACTGCGGGAATTACCCGGGTCTTTGCCCAGACAGGGATGGCGCGTACTTCCGTATCTGTATCAGGAGCAGGGAGGAAAACGAGGAGCTGCTGGCTGCGTTATGCGCGGCGGAAAGGATGTAAGCGATGGCAAAGGCAATTATGGTCCAGGGGACGATGTCGAATGTCGGCAAAAGTGTGATTGCGGCGGGGCTGTGCCGGATCTTCCGGCAGGACGGCTACCGCGTCGCCCCCTTTAAGTCGCAGAATATGGCGCTGAATTCGTTTATTACGCGGGAGGGTCTGGAGATGGGGAGGGCGCAGGTCATGCAGGCGGAGGCAGCCGGCGTGGAGCCCTGCGTCGCGATGAACCCGATTCTGCTCAAGCCAACGAACGACATCGGCTCGCAGGTGATTGTGAACGGAGAGGTGCGCGGGACGATGAGTGCGCGGGATTATTTTAAAATGAAGAAAACACTGGTCCCGGACATCATGAAGGCGTACCACAGCCTGGACGAAGCGTACGATATTATTGTGATCGAGGGGGCGGGAAGTCCTGCGGAAATCAACCTGAAGCAGGATGACATTGTAAATATGGGGATGGCGAAGCTCGTTGACGCGCCGGTGCTGCTGGTCGGCGATATCGACAGAGGCGGTGTCTTTGCACAGCTCTACGGGACGGTTGAGCTGCTGGAAAAGGAGGAGCGCGCAAGGATCAAGGGACTTGTCATCAACAAATTCCGCGGGGATAAGACAATCCTGGATCCCGGTGTGGAGATGCTGGAGAGCCTGACAGGGATCCCGGTGGTCGGCGTGACGCCGTACCTGCAGGTTCGCCTCGAGGATGAGGACAGCCTGAGCGAACGGCTTGACGGGAGGCAGCAGGTCGACCTGATCGATATTGTGGTGATCCGGCTGCCGCGCATCTCAAACTTTACGGATTTTAACGTGTTCGAGGGGATCGAAGGCGTGTCAGTCCGGTATGTTTCGTCGGCGCATCAGCTTAAGACACCGGATATGATCATAATCCCCGGCACCAAAAATACGATGCGAGACCTGCTCTGGATGCGCCAGAACGGCCTCGAGGCGGCAGTCCTGAAGGCACAGAAGGCGGGCAGCGTTATTTTCGGCATCTGCGGTGGCTACCAGATGCTGGGCCGGGCGGTCTCCGATCCGGAGGGCGTCGAGGAAGGCGGGCAGATCCGGGGCATGGGGCTGCTGGACACGCAGACAGTGTTTGAGGCGGAGAAGGCGAGGACCCGCGTGGAAGGCAGCATTCTTGAAACGGACGGTATTTTCGGCCCGCTTGCGGGGACAAGGCTGGCCGGATATGAGATTCATATGGGCCGGACGGAGCCCGGGGAAGGGGTGAGACCCTTCACGGCGATCGTGGACACGATCACAGGGCAGAAAAAGCAGGAGGGTGCATGGTGCGGAAACGTGTACGGTACCTATGTACATGGCATATTTGATTCGGAACGTGTGGCATCCGGCATTGTCAGCGCCCTGGCGGACGCGAAGGGAATCAGCGATGAGATGGGGATTGCTGTTGATTTTGCGTCGTTCAAGGAGACACAGTATGATCTGCTCGCTGACGGGTTGAGGGAACATCTTGATATGGAAGCAATTTATAAAATGCTCGCTATCAGGGGAAAGGACACGGTATGAACGGAGAGAAGAAAGTGACGATGGAGGATATCGAGCGACTCGGGCCGATGGAGATCGAGCGGCGCAGCTTTGAGATTATCTCGCAGGAGGCGGGGGACAGGATCCCGGAAGATGAGCGCGCGATGATCATAAAGCGCGTGATCCATACTTCGGCTGATTTTGAGTATATAGATCATCTGTGCTTCTCTGATGGTGCAGTGGAAAAAGCGTTAAAGGCGCTGCGGGACGGCGCATGGATCGTGACGGACACGACGATGGCGCTCTCCGGCATCAATAAGCACAGCCTGTCCCTGGCCGGCTGCGAGGCACGCTGCTTTATCGGGGATGAGGATGTGGCTGCGGAGGCAAAGCGGCTGGGGGTGACGCGCGCATCCGTCTGCGTGGACAAGGCGGCCCGGCTCGGACGGCCTCTGATCTATGCGGCAGGGAATGCGCCGACGGCGCTGATCCGCCTGTATGAGTTGATCACGCAGGGAGTTTTCCGGCCTGAGCTGATTATCGGCGTGCCGGTCGGCTTCGTGAATGTGGTGCAGTCCAAGGAGCTGATCATGCAGACGGACGTGCCGTATATCGTGGCGCGTGGGCGCAAGGGCGGCAGCAATGTGGCGGCGGCGATCTGCAATGCGCTGCTGTACCAGCTTGACGGGAGCAGAGGCTGAGGCGTTTTTTGCGCTGCAGGAAAGGAGGGCGCGGGATGCAGATATTTCTGATCCGGCATGGATGTACAGCCGGGAACCTGGAGCATCGGTATGTCGGCACGACGGACGAAGGGCTGACAGATGAGGCGAGACAGGCGCTTCTGCGGGAATCCGTCCGGTATCCCGTGCCCGATATCGTATTTTCAAGCCCGATGCGCCGCTGCCTGGAGACTGCCGGAGTGTTGTTTCCGGGGATGGAGCCGGTGTGCGTCGACGGTCTGCGGGAATGCGCGTTCGGGGAATTCGAGTACCGGAACTATCAGGAGCTGCAGACGGACGGGCGATACCAGGCGTGGATTGACAGCGGCGGGACGCTGGCGTTCCCGGGCGGAGAGAGCAGGGAAATATTTGCCGCGAGGTGCTGCGAAGCGTTTGGCCAGGCTCTGGCCGAGGCGCACAAGAGTGGAGCCCGGAGCGCAGCGTTTGTCGTGCATGGCGGTACGGTCATGGCAGTGATGGAGCGGTTCGCGCGGCCATCGCGCGGGTATTTTGACTGGCAGGTCAAAAACGGGTGCGGATTTGTGTGCGAGGTAAACCGGGCGGACGGGACAGAAGCTGCGGGCGGCGGCACTGCGCCGGAAACAGGCCGTGGGACAGACCGAAACGAGGCTGCAGACCGTAATGTCGTCGACCAGGGCAAGGGGCGTTTCTGGCTGGGGATTGCCGGTGTGCTGCCGTGTGACCCGGCTCCGACCGGGATCGAGGACCAGTATGTCATGAAGCAGAATAAGAAGCTGCGCTGCGGGTATACCACGGGAAGCTGTGCGGCTGCCGCTGCGAAGGGCGCGGTGCAGATGCTCCTGTCCGGGCGGGTCTGCCGCGCGGCGGATCTGCTCACGCCGAAGGGAATCCGGCTGCATCTGCCGCTCGAGGAGGCGCAGCTCGGGGACGGCTTTGCATCGTGTGCTGTCCGCAAGTTTGCCGGGGACGATCCTGACGCGACGGACGGGATTCTGATCTGTGCGCGGGCGGAGCTTGTCAGAAAAGCGAACAGTACCTCTGCGGTCTGCAATGGCGCAGAGTGCAACAGCGCGAAGGGGCGCATCTTTCTTGACGGCGGCGAGGGCGTCGGCCGCGTCACGAAGCCGGGTCTGGAGCAGCCGGTGGGCGCTGCGGCGATCAACCGTGTGCCGCGGGAGATGATCGTACGTGCGGCGGAAGAAATCTGTGAGATGTATGAGTATGCAGGCGCGCTCAAAATCACGGTTTCCGTGCCGGAGGGTCGTGAGATTGCGAAGAAAACCTTCAATCCCCACATCGGGATCGTCGGCGGCATCTCGATCCTTGGCACGAGCGGAATCGTCGTGCCGATGAGCGAGGAGGCGCTGGTTGCAAGCATCCGCCTGGAGATGCAGCAGAAGTACGCAAACGGTGAGCGCATCCTGCTGGTCACGCCGGGGAATTACGGCGCGGATTTTATCAGGGGCGGGATGGGGGAGCTCGATGCAGAAAGTTCGATGAAATGCAGCAATTATGTCGGGGAGACGGTCGATATGGCGGTGGAGCTCGGCTTTGAGAGCATCCTGTTCATTGCGCACATCGGGAAATTTATCAAGGTGTCGGGAGGCGTGATGAATACGCATTCAGCACACGCGGACTGCAGGGCCGAGCTGATGGCGGCACAGGCGATGCGCGCCGGAGCCGATGCGCAGACAGTGCGCCGCCTGCTCGCTACGAACACGACGGAGGAAGCGGTCGGAATATTGGAGGAGACAGGCCTGCTCAGCCAGACGATGGCGGAGGTGGCGGCGCGCGTCAGATTCCATCTGCAGAAACGATGCCGCGGGGAGATCGGTACGGAGGCTGTACTGTTTTCCAATCAGTACGGGTATCTTGGCGAGACGGAGGGAGCGGCGCAGCTGATACGCAGACTCTGTACAGGCAGGAAAAGATAGCTGCCTGTCATGGTCTGAAGAATTTGTTGCCAGGGCCGAAAGGACTTATTGCGGCCATTACAAAGGAGGCAGGAGAATGATTCATTTTGTTGGGGCAGGGAGCGGCGCGGCAGACCTGATCACCGTGCGTGGGAGCAGGCTTCTCGGGGAGGCGGACGTCATTATTTATGCGGGTTCCCTCGTCAATCCGGCGCTGCTTGATTACAGAAAGGAAGGCTGCGCGGTCTATGACAGCGCGAAAATGACGCTCGAGGAGGTCATTGCCGTCATGAAGGATGCCGAGAGCCGGGGGCTTGCCACAGTGCGGCTGCACACGGGAGATCCCTGTGTGTACGGCGCGATCCGGGAGCAGATGGATCTGCTTGATGAGGCAGGAATCCCATATGATTACTGTCCGGGTGTCAGCGCATTTTGCGGGGCGGCTTCCGCACTGAATATGGAATATACGCTGCCGGGGATCTCGCAGACCGTGATTATTACACGGATGGCCGGGCGTACGCCTGTGCCGGAGCGGGAGGAGATTGCGAAGCTGGCCGCGCACGGCTCGACGATGGTGATTTTCCTGAGCACGGGGATGCTGGAAAAGCTGAGTGAGCAGCTGATTGCGGGCGGCTACCGCGAGGATACGCCTGCAGCGATCGTCTACAAGGCGACCTGGCCGGAGGAACGCAGCTATATCTGCACGGTGGCAACGCTCGCACAGTGCGCGAAGGATAACAATGTGACGAAAACTGCGCTGATTATTGTCGGCGATACGGTGGCGCAGACAGGGTATAACCGCTCGGAGCTGTATCATCCGGCGTTTACGACGGAGTTCCGCGAGGCAACACAGAGCCGGTGAGCGATTGACATTCAAGCTAGATTAAGGTATCTTCTGCAAAGCTTTTCGGAGCAACGCAGAACCGGCGATGGTTTGCAAAAGGAAACAGTCATTGCGGAGAGATTGCCTGCATGTATCAGGGAGAAGGAGGCCGGCGTATGGATAAAATCGGGATCGCGTGCTTCACACAGCGCGGAGCAGCTCTCGCAGATTCTCTTGCACGGGAGTATTGCGGCAGGTATGGGATCCTGCGCTATGAAAAAAATCTGCGGCAGTGGTGCCGTGACTGCTTCGAGCAGGCAGATGGGATCATTTTTATCGGCGCCTGCGGGATCGCAGTGCGTACGGTCGCCCCGTGTTTAAAAAGCAAGACGACGGATCCGGCGGTTGTCGTGATCGATGAAGCCGGGCAGTATGTGATATCCTTACTGTCAGGCCATATCGGAGGCGCGAATGAATTTGCCGCGGATATCGCCCGCAGGATCGGGGCGGTGCCTGTGATTACGACAGCGTCTGATGTCAACGGGAAGCTGGCCGTCGATGTGTTCGCGAAGAAGAACGGCCTCGCGATCGGCTCCATGCGTGCCGCAAAGGAGATCGCCGCGGCGATCCTGCGCGGGGAGCGGGTAGGCGTGTACTGCACAGGGGACATTGAGGGGGAGCTCCCGCCGGAGCTGACGTTGTTGCGGCAGCCGGAGGCAGACATATGTGGTGCCGAAATGCCCGACGGAGATCGGGAACGAGCCGCGCTGCGGCAGCCGGAGGCGGATCTATGTGACGAGCCTGGCAGGGAAAGGACGGCCCTTCCGGTATGCGCCAGAGTGGATCATATCATATGGATTTCGGAACAGAAGCCGCAGCGCGTGGTTGTTGAACAGTATCTCGCCCGCGCGGACGGCACGGTGCTTCACCTGGTACCGAAAGCGGTAGTGCTCGGCCTGGGCTGCCGCCGTGGCAAGGAGGAGGCAGAGCTGAAAAGCACGGTTGATCTGGTGCTTGCAAATGCCGGGATCCCGGTGTGCGCGCTGTCCGGTGTTTCCTCGATCAACTTAAAAAAGGACGAGGCCGGGATCCATGCGCTGTGCAGGACATTCGGTCTCCCGTTTGAGACGTGGACGGCAGACGAGCTGTCTGCGGTTCCGGGCGATTTCCAGGCTTCGGAATTTGTCAGGCGGACAACCGGCGTGGACAATGTTTGCGAGCGTGCGGCGCTGCTCGCGGCAGGAGCGGGAGGCCGCCTGATCAGCAGAAAATACGCTGGAAACGGTGTCACGGCCGCGCTTGCGGCCAGGAAATGGAGGGTGCGTTTTTGAAGAATAGAGTATACGTGGTGGGAATGGGGCCCGGAGAGACCTCAATGATGAGTATGAAGGCGCATCAGGTGCTGTGTTCCTGTGACACGATCATCGGCTATACGGTGTATGTGGATCTGCTGCGGGAAACGTATCCCGGCAAGGAGTTCCTGACGACGCCGATGACGCAGGAGACGAAGCGCTGCGAGATGGCATTTGAGGAGGCGCGCAAGGGCAGGATCGTCGCGATGGTCTGCAGCGGCGATGCCGGGGTCTACGGGATGAGCGGGCTGATGCTTGAGACGGGTGTGAATTATCCGGAGATTGAGGTGGAGGTCATTCCGGGTGTGACGGCCGCGCTGAGCGGAGGCGCTGTGCTTGGCGCGCCGCTGACGCATGACTTTGCCGTCGTCAGCCTGAGCGACCGCCTGACACCGTGGGAGAAGATCGCAAAACGGCTGCGTCTGGCGGCGGAGGCGGATTTTTCCATCTGTATCTACAATCCGTCCAGCAAGGGCAGGCCCGATTACCTGAAGCGAGCGTGCGATATTCTGCTGGCTGTGCTCCCGGAGGACCGGATCTGCGGGACGGTAGAAAACATCGGGCGGGAAGGGGAAGCGTCCCGGCTGTACACGCTCGGCGGGCTGCGTGACGCGCAGGTAAATATGTTCACGACAGTCTTTATCGGCAATTCGATGACAAAGGAGATTGGCGGCCGCATGGTGACGCCGCGGGGATACAGGATATGAAGAAGCTGCTGATTTTTGGGGGGACGGCGGAGGGACGCCGACTGTGTGAGTACCTGCAAGAGCGCAAGATAAGGCATACGGTCTGCGTTGCAACTGAATACGGTGAGGAAGTACTCGGACAGAGCGGGTACACACAGATCCTGCGAGGCCGTCTTGATGAGCAGGAAATGGAAACACTGATCCGGGACAATGGATACGGGATTGTGGTGGATGCGACGCATCCGTATGCGGCGGCAGTATCCGGGAATGTGCGCACGGCCTGCAGGAACACATCAATTCCTTATCTGCGCTATCTGCGCCCGGGAAGCAGCGCGGATGCGCCGCAGCCGGGCAATGCGGACGCGTCGAAGCAAAATGGCGATACTGCGGCACAGCGGCGCGTCTACGTGAACTCGGCAGCCGAGGCGGCGGATTATCTTGAACAAAGGACCGGAAAAATTTTCCTGACGACAGGGAGCAAAGAGCTCCCGCTGTTTGTGGAGCGGATCTCGGATACGGGCAGGCTTTTTGTGCGTGTGCTGCCTTCTGCGGAGGTGATCGCAGCCTGCCGTTCGCTTGGCCTTGAGGGCAGGCAGCTCTGCGCGATGCAGGGGCCGTTTTCGGAGGAGATCAATATGGCGATGCTGCGCCAGACGGGGGCTTCGTTCCTCGTGACAAAGGATACGGGAGCTGCGGGCGGATTCCCGGAGAAGGAGCGCGCGGCGGAGCGTGCCGGGGTCTGCATGGTGGTTATCCGACGGCCGGAGGATGCGGGCATGGACTGGGAGGCACTGATCGCACAGCTTAG
>CAYRKA010000049.1:13204-16065 GCA_964424785.1 uncultured Lachnospiraceae bacterium
GCCGGAGGCAGAGGCTGGCTCTGGGTGTAAACTGGGAGCGGAAGCTGCTCCTGTGCGCGAGCTGTCCGATCGGAACTCCCGGGTGCTCTGCTGTATCGGGATCGGGATGGGCGGTCCCGGGACTATGACAGTAGCCGCTCGAGATGCGATCCGCGGGGCGGATATTATTTTCGGTGCGGGGCGGATGCTGGAGACTGCGCGCGAGGCTTTACTGACTGAGGAGGTACAGAGGACGGCTGCATCCGGGATATGTGGCAGCGTAAGGCTGCCGGATGTACTTGTCCAGGCATCCCCGGTATTTGTGGAGGAATACCGCGCTGCGCAGATCCGGAATTATCTGGATGCGAACCCGCAGTACCGCAGTGCGGCTGTCCTGATGTCCGGCGATATCGGTTTTTACAGCGGGGCGGAGGGAATCCGCAGTGCCTTTGCAGATTGGGAGGTGCAGTATTACTGCGGTATCTCCTCTGTCGTCTATTTCGCATCGAAGATCCCGATCACATGGCAGGATGCTGTGCTCCTCTCGGCGCATGGCCGCAGGGCGAACCTGGCCGGGTATGCAAGGCGCTGTCCGAAGGTGATCGCGCTGTCGGGGCTGGCGAAGGAAATCCGGGAGCTATGTCGGGAGCTGATTGAGTATGGACTGGCGGATGTGGAAGTCACGGTCGGCCTGAATCTGTCCTACCCGGAGGAGCAGGTCGTGACGGGCAGGCCGGAGCGGTTCCTGGACTGGGATGCGCAGGGGCTGCATATTGTGATGATCCGGAATGAGAGGGCGCAGGCGGTTCTCACGCCGGGGATTGCAGACGAAAGGTTTGTGCGCGGCAAGGTTCCGATGACAAAGGAGGAGATCCGCACGCTGTCTGTCGCGAAGCTGCGGCTTACGCGGGATGCCACCGTCTACGATGTGGGTGCAGGCACCGGCTCCGTGTCGGTGGAATGCGCTTCCCTGTGTATTGACGGAATGGTATTTGCGATTGAGAAAAATCCGGAGGGGGCGGAGCTGATCCGTGAAAACAGCCGCCGCTTCGGAACGGCAAATCTGGAGCTTGTGGAGGGGACAGCGCCGGAGGCAATGGAGCCGCTGCCCGCGCCGACCCACGCGTTTATCGGCGGGAGCTCCGGGAATCTGCGGCAGATTGTCGGGCTGCTCCTGCAGAAAAACCCGGATGTGCGCATAGTGATCAACACGATCACGCTGGAGAGCATCAGCGAGACAATGCAGGTGCTGAAGGAGCTGGGAATCCAGGATGCGGATATTGTGCAGGTGAGCGCCGCAAAATCAAAGACGCTCGGACGCTATCATATGATGCAGGCACTCAATCCGGTTTACATCATTTCGTTTGGCGGCAGAGGGGGAGTGGACGGATGCATCTTCCGAGAATCATGATCGCCGCGCCCGCGAGCGGGAGCGGGAAAACAATGATAACATGCGGGCTGCTGCAGGCGTTAAAGGAGCGCGGGAAAAATCCGGCTTCCTTCAAATGCGGCCCGGATTACATTGATCCGATGTTCCATTCGCGTGTGATCGGCACGCCGTCGCGCAATCTTGATACGTTTTTTACGGATGAACAGACAACACGGTATCTGTTTGCGAAAAGCGCGGCGGGGGCAGGGATCTCTGTCCTCGAAGGAGTGATGGGCTTCTATGACGGGCTCGGAGGCATCACGCCGAAGGCTTCCTCATTTGACCTGGCGCGTGTGACAGAGACGCCGGCCGTGCTGGTCGTCGACGCAAAGGGGATGAGCCTGTCGCTGGTTCCGTTCCTGAAGGGATTCGTGGAATATCAGGGGACGGCTGCGTCTGGACCGGAGGCAGGCAAAGACCTGGGAAAAACAGGCTGTGCGCCGGGCCGCTCCGGTCGCCTGATCCGGGGCGTCATTTTAAACCGGGTAACCGCGATGACGTATCAGCTCCTGAAGCCGCTCATCGAGGAGCAGACGGGGCTCGCTGCGCTGGGGTATGTACCGGTGCTTGAGGCGTGCCGGGTAGAGAGCAGGCATCTGGGACTCGTGACGCCGGATGAGATTGCCGACCTGCAGCAGCGGGTGACGGTGCTGGCACATGAGCTGGAAAAAACCGTGGATATCGAGGCAATACTGGCACTGGCCGAAGACGCGCCGGACTACGGAACGCCTGCGGAGCTATCGATACTGCAGACATACGATGACAGCAGACCGGATGACAGGAAATTGCAGCGTTCCGTCGAGCCGCAGGGAGACGGCACGGGTCACAGGATTCCGATTGCAGTTGCGCGTGATGAGGCGTTCTGCTTCTATTATCAGGATAATCTTGACCTGCTGGAGCAGCTTGGGGCAGAACTCGTATTTTTTTCGCCATTACATGACCACGCGCTGCCGGAGGGCTGCTGCGGGCTGATCCTGGGAGGCGGCTATCCGGAGCTGTATGCAGCTGCGCTCAGCGGCAATACGTCAATGAGGGGGCAGCTCAGGGCGGCGATTGGGGATGGGATGCCATATCTGGCCGAATGCGGCGGCTTCATGTACCTGCAGGAGGCGATGCAGGATATGGAGGGCAAGCCATATCCGATGGTTGGGGCGGTCGCGGGGGAATCCTTCCGGACAAAGCGCCTTGGACGTTTCGGCTATATCACGCTGCAGGCCGGTGGGCAGCAGCTCCTCCCGGCCGGTGAGGAGATACGCGGGCATGAATTCCATTATTTTGACAGCACGGACTGCGGGGATGATTACCATGCGGTGAAGCCTGTGACGGGGCGGAGCTGGGACTGCATCCACGGAAGCGGACGGAGCGCGGCCGGGTATCCGCACCTGTATTATTGGTCAAACCCGCGCTTTGCGGCGCGCTTCCTGGAGGCTGCCCGCCGCAAAAAGATACTGGA
>CAYRKA010000050.1:0-15523 GCA_964424785.1 uncultured Lachnospiraceae bacterium
CTTTTTCCAACTCATTCTTTGTCTTCAAAGATTCTTCCTTCGCTTCCAGAAGTGCCTCGCGTTTCTTCGTCTCTGCGACCTTCAGCGCGTCATCAATGATCTGCCTTGCCTTCTCGTCCGCACTGCCGAGTTTCGCTTCAACCACACGCTTCCTGTAGTTGATTGCGACAAGAGCCGATACCGGTACCGCGATAACCAGAGTGATTACAACAGCAATTATAATCATTACTGTACCAGGCACAGGAGCACCTCCTTATTCAATTTTCATTGTCCGTAAACAACAGTTCAATTTTATACTGTTTTGGCAATTATGTCAAGCAAAAAAGGCATCACTGACCATAAAGTGAATCGGGGCAAAGCGCCTGCCGAATCACCGAAGAACTGTAACCCCTGCGTGCCAGGAATCGATACATACGCTCAGTCTCTTTGCGGTCCGCCGCAGTGGCATCGTAATGCTTCTTCGCAAAAAGCTCCCGGATCTGCTGCTCCTCATCGGGAGGCTCCACCTGCGCGGCAGCCTGCTCGATGATCCCGCGCGGGACGCCCTTCTGGCCCAGCTCAGCCATCAGCTGACGCATACTGCGTCCCCCGCGGCGGGATTCGAGGTAGCGGACTGCGTAGCGCAGATCGTCGATATAATGGAAGCTCTTCACATAACCAAGCGCGTCTGTGACAATCTCTTCGGGGTAGTGCAGCTCCTCAAGCTTCCTGCGCAGCTGGCACTCTGTGCGGTCCATCGCCTCGAGAAGACGCATCGCCTTCAGCCTGGCCCGCTTTGGGAGAAGCTCCTGCATGATCTCACAGTAATCCGCCTCCCGCAGCTCCCCGTCCGCCTCTATCCCGTATGCATCCAGCTCCCCGCGGCAGAGCGGGAAGCTGATGCCGTCCTCAAGTGTGATGAGATACCTGCCGCCGGAAAGCGGCGTGATCCCGCTGATGATTCTCATATGCAGCTGCTCCGATCCTTCTGTCTGTACGCCGCAGGACATACTGTCACACGCATCCTCCGCGACGTGCCATCCTCCTCATCCTGCAGAGCCATAAATGGCAGTGGCATGACGCATACCCTACAGATCAGCGCCATCCTCCTCACCGTCAAACAGTCCGTCTTCTGTGAAGGAGTCGCTCCCCGCCGCGGCATTGCCGGGCTCAGCCTTCAATGTGGATGCCGGGGAGCTGTCATCCTGCGCATCGAAATCAAACGAATCCCAGTCTGTCTCCTCTGTCAGTCCGTCAGATGCGGACGTGCTCTTACCTGCCCTTTTCCCCTTTGCGGAGGATCTGGGAGAGTCCTTCTCCTGCTGCTTCGTCTCCGACGCAGCCTGCTCCCCGGAGTCTCCGGAAACCGGTATCAGTCCGACATGCTCACGCACCTTGCGGTCCACCTCTTCCATCACATCCGGGTGATCCCGCAGGTATGCCTTCGCATTCTCACGCCCCTGTCCGATCTTCTCGCCCTTGTACGCATACCATGCGCCGCTCTTGTTGATAATATTGTTGTCAGCTGCCAGATCCAGGATATCTCCTTCGCGTGAAATCCCCTGGCCGAACATGATATCAAAAAAGGCTTCCTTGAACGGCGGAGCGATCTTGTTCTTGACGACCTTGATCTTGGTCCGATTGCCAAGCACCTCACCGCCCTGCTTGATCGCCTCGCCCTTGCGCACCTCCAGGCGGATCGAGGAATAGAACTTCAGTGCACGCCCTCCGGTCGTCACCTCCGGATTCCCGAACATCACGCCGACCTTCTCACGGAGCTGGTTGATAAAGATGACCGCACAATTCGACTTGCTGATGATCCCGGTCAGCTTCCGCAATGCCTGTGACATCAGACGTGCATGCAGTCCGACATGGCTGTCCCCCATGTCCCCCTCGATCTCAGCCTTTGGCACAAGCGCGGCAACCGAGTCAATCACGATGATATCTACCGCCCCAGAGCGCACCATCATCTCCGTAATCTCAAGAGCCTGCTCTCCGTTATCCGGCTGGGAAATGTAAAGGTTGTCAATATCGACGCCAATATGCTTCGCATAAGTCGGGTCAAGCGCATGCTCCGCATCGATGAAACCGGCGATCCCGCCCCTCTTCTGTACCTCCGCTACCATATGCAGCGCGACAGTCGTCTTGCCTCCCGACTCCGGGCCATAAATCTCAATAATACGGCCCTTCGGGATGCCGCCGAGCCCGAGTGCGATATCGAGGCTCAGGGAGCCGGTCGGGATCGTCTCAATATTCATATGGGCTGCCGTGTCGCCAAGCTTCATCACAGAGCCCTTGCCAAACTGCTTCTCAATCTGCGCGAGCGCAGAATCCAATGCCTTAAGCTTATCTTCCTGCTGTGCCATAACTGATCTCCTCGTATAATATTCCTGAAAAACAACTAATCCTAATACAATCAGCGCATCTTGTCAAGCGTAAATTCCGGCCGCAGCGCTTATTATATATAATTTGATACATATTTTAATTATAATGAAATCTCCGGAGATGTCAAGTGGATTTTCTTTCCTACATAAATATTTTTCTCACATCATTGAACATGACCACTACCATCAGCAGCATCAGCAGCATCAGCCCGGCCATGTGTATTTTGGCCTCGAGCTCCGGCTCAATGCGTTTCCTCCGGATGGCCTCCAGGATCAGGAACACCAGCCTGCCCCCGTCAAGCGCCGGGATCGGCAGCAGGTTCATGACACCGAGGTTCGCGGTCAGCAGGATCGCGATATTGACAAGGTTCAGCCAGACATACATCGCGCCGTCCGACTTGCTCTCCTCATACGTCTCTCCGATCATGTCGACAACCCCGACCGGGCCGGACATATCGTTGATCGACACTCCGCCGCGCAGCAGCAGCTTCAGGCTGCCGATGGTCGTATCAATCCAGTAACACACCTCATATGCACTGTACTGAAGCGTACGGAGCGCTCCGACCTTTTCGCGGTAATTCAGGCTGCTGATCCCATATTTGTAGCCGCTCTCCGTCAACACCGGCTCCACGGTCGTCTCATATCTCTGGCCGTCCCTCTCGTATTCGAAGACCACCGTCTCTCCCGGATGGAACAGGGAATAGTTGGCGAATTCCCTGTAGAGATGGATCCGCTTCCCGTTCATTTTCGTGATAATGTCACCTGCCTGGATCCCGGCCTCCTGTGCCGGCATCCCGTCGCTAACCTGATAAACCAGCGGGACATCGTAACCGATCGTGCCGACAATGAAAATTGCAAGTACAAAGCCAAGCAGAAAATTGAACAGAGGCCCTGCCACGATCACAGACATCCTTGCCCACACGGATTTGCTGCCAAATGAGCCTTCACCGTCCTCATCCCCATCCTCCCCGAGCATCATGCACGACCCGCCAAAGGGCAGCAGCTTCCATGAATACCGCGTACCGCCGAACTCATGGCTCAGGAGCCTCGGCCCCATGCCAAGTGAAAACTCGAGCACCGTGATCCCGTTCAGCTTCGCAAGCAGGAAATGCCCGAATTCATGGACAATGATAATGATGCTGAATACAAGCAACGCTACCAGGATTTTCAATTTACCACCTGCCTTCAATCATTTCATAAACACTCTGTTCCGTCTCAAGGATCTCATCCACATCCGGCGATGCAATCACCTGGTGATGATCCATACAGTAGCGGATGATCTCATAAATATCCGTAAAACCGATCCTGCGCTCCAGGAACCTGCTGACTGCCCGCTCATTGGCCGCATTGAACACCGTCGGCATTGAACCGCCTGTCCTGGCCGCCTCGAACGCGTATTTCAGGCCTGCAAACGTCTCCATATCCGGATCCTCAAACGTAATGCTCCCGATCCTTGCAAAATCAAGGCGCTCCCCGCCGAGGAAACGGCGCTCCGGATAATACAGCGCATACTGGATCGGCAGCTTCATATCCGGTGTGCCGAGCTGCGCGATCACGGCGCCGTCCGTATACTGTACCATCGAGTGGATGATGCTCTGCGGCTGTATGACGACCTGGATCTGGTCAAGCCGCGTCCCGAACAGCCATCTCGCCTCCATGACCTCAAGACCCTTATTGACCATGGACGCGGAGTCAATCGTAATTTTGCGCCCCATCGCCCAGTTCGGATGCTTCAGCGCATCCTCGACACGGACATGCCGCAGCTCTTCATACGTCCTTCCCCGGAACGGCCCGCCCGACGCAGTCAGCAGGATCTTCTCAATCTGACGGCCATCCTCCCCGTTCAGTGACTGGAAGATTGCACTGTGTTCACTGTCAACCGGCAGAATACGGACATGGCATTGCTTCGCAAGCGGCATGATGATATGTCCTGCCGTCACCAGTGTCTCCTTGTTTGCGAGGGCAATATCCTTCCCTGCACGGATCGCCTCAATCGTCGGCACAATCCCGATCATCCCGACAATAGCCGTCACGAGAATCTCCGCCTCGACACAGGCTGCCACCTCAGTCAGCCCCTCCATTCCCGCGACGACCGTCACCGGAAGATCCGCGACCGCAATCCGCAGGCTTTTCGCATCTTCTTCCGACCAGACCGCCGCAATACGCGGCCTGAACTCCCTGATCTGCCGCTCCAGAAGCTCTATATTCCGTCCGGCCGCAAGTGCAGCCACCCGGATATCTCCATTCGACCGGACCACATCGAGCGTCTGGGTGCCGATCGATCCTGTCGATCCGAGAATCGCTATTGTTTTCATTTGTATCTTCCTTTCTCATACAGAGGAATCTATGCAACCAGAAGCCTCGCAAGATAATAGATAACCGGCGCGACAAATATCACGCTGTCAAACCGGTCCAATATACCTCCGTGTCCCGGGATCAGTTTCCCATAATCCTTGATCCCCTGATTCCGCTTAATTGCGGAAGCGGCCAGATCACCTACCATAGAGATCAATGCACCGCAGGCACAGATCGCCACAAACGGCAGGACAGGATTGCCGTCTCCTGTCATCCTGCCGGAAATTGCCCAGGCATAGATCCCACCGAGCAGAGCGGCCCCGGCAACTCCACCGACCGCGCCCTCAACCGACTTCTTCGGGCTGAGCTTCGGCGACATCTTATGTTTCCCGATCAGCATACCGACACAGTACGCACACGTATCGCAGCCCCATGAGCTCAAAAAAATCAGCCAGACCAGATACTGCCCATTCTCCATGACGCGCAGCTCATAGATGCAGGAAAGCATCACCGCGACATAAAGAACCCCGAAAAAGGCCGCCGTCACCTGATCAGTCCGATAGCGCGGCCAGGTAAAGACATAAACTGCCATAAAAAGGATCAGCAGTGCGGTCATCACCATCATAGTATATGCCTGGCCGCCCCAAAATACAAATGCATAATACACTGCCGTCCCGCAATACCCAACCCATGCAAGGGGAGAAAAACCCCGCCCCCGATCCTCGACCCTCACTGCACGGTACAGCTCATTCAGGCCAATCACAGAAATAACAAAAAGCGCTGCGGCGAGCACCGGCCCGCCCGTGATAATCAGGGCAAGCGCTGCGGCTACAAGCACAACTCCGCTGCCCAGTCTCGTCCAGAACATCCTTTATCCCTCCCTGACACCGCCGAAACGGCGATCCCGGCTGTTGTATTTTTCGATTGCTTTCTGCAGGTCCTCCTTCGTAAACGCGGGCCACGGGACCTCCGTGAAATAAAATTCCGTATATGCGAGCTGCCACATCAGATAATTTGACAGCCTCAGCTCCCCGCTCGTGCGGATCAGCAGATCCGGGTCCGGGACACCCGCCGTATCCAGATAGGAGGCGAACCTGTCCTCCGTGATCTCCTCCGCCGCAAGCTTCCCGTCCCGGCAGTCCTGCGCGATGCGGCGGACCGCGCGCACAATCTCATCCCGGCTGCCGTAATTGATCGCAATCTGGAAATTCAGCCCCGTATTGTTTTTGGAGCTCTCAACCAGATCCGCAAGGCTGTCCTGCAGATCCTGCGCCAGGGCAGTCGGGTCGCCGAGCACGCGCACTTTCATATTATTGTCACGGGCCGTCTTGATGCATGTCTTTGTATATTTGCGGAACAGCTTCATCAGCGCATCCACCTCGTCCGGCGAGCGTTTCCAGTTTTCAGTTGAAAAAAGATAGACTGTCAGGTACTTAATACCCATATTGTACGCATCCTCGCAGATCACCTCGAGGTTCTGGGCGCCGCGTACATGGCCATAGTTGCGCGGCATCCCCTTGCTCTTCGCCCATCGGCCGTTCCCGTCAAGAATGATCGCGACATGCTGCGGAATCACCATACCCATATCCTCCCTCCCGTGCGCAATAAGGCTGCCGCAAAATCTCTGCAACAGCCCTTCTCTGCTCCTTTATACTGTTATACTGTAAAATGTAACTGTCTGATACCTTCACAGCTACAGGCTTCCTTTGTCTTATACGGTAAGGATTTCCTTTGACTTCTCTTCCACTGCCTTATCGATATCCTTGATGTATTTGTCAGTCAGCTTCTGAATCTCATTCTCAAGATCTTTAATCTCATCCTCGGAAACATCTGTCTTGCCAAGCTTCTTGAAGTAATCATTTGCATCGCGGCGGATATTGCGGACGGCGACCTTGCCTGCCTCGCCTTTCTTTTTGATATCCTTGACGAGATCCTTCCTGCGCTCCTCCGTCAGCTCTGGGAACACGAGGCGGATGATCCGGCCATCGTTGCTCGGATGGATGCCGAGATCTGAGACGAGGATCGCTTTCTCGATCGCCTTAACCATGGATGGCTCCCACGGCTGGATCTGCAGAATCCTCGGCTCCGGAACCGTGATGTTGCTGACCTGCTGCAGCGGCGTCGGCGTACCGTAATAATCCACCCTGATCTTGTTCAGGACATTCGGGTTCGCCCGTCCGGCGCGCACCGTCGCAAACTCTTCAAGAAGATTCTTGTACGTCTTTGTCATTTTGTCGTCGTATACCTTAATTCGCTCATCCATATGGATATCCTCCTTCTATTGATGCGGGACCACGCCCGCCTGTATGCATCAGCTCACACCGTAACAACCGTACCGTCAAGCGTCCCGTTCACCGTGTTCACGATGCTGTCCTCCTGATTCAGCCCAAACACCAGCATCGGCATCCGGTTCTCCATGCACAGGACCGAAGCCGCCAGATCGACGACGCCAAGCTTCCTGCCGATGACCTCCTGGATCGAAATCTCTTTGTATTTCCTCGCGTCAGGATTGTCCTTCGGATCGCTGTCGTATACGCCGTCCACCGACTTCGCGAGCAGGATCATCTCCGCTTCGATCTCAACCGCACGCAGTACAGTCGCTGTATCAGTTGAAAAATACGGGTGTCCTGTACCTCCGGCAAAAAAAACGGCCTTGCCCTGGGCAAAGTACTCCATCACCTTATCCTTCGAGAAAAGCTCCGTGAACGCACCACACACAAATGGTGTCATCACCGCCGTGCCGATCCCGACCGACCGGAAAATATCCGATACATAGATACAATTCATAACAGTCGCCAGCATCCCGATCTGGTCTGCCTTCGTACGGTCAAGCTTCCCGCCCGAACGCCCGCGCCAGAAATTGCCGCCGCCGATCACAATACCGATCTCCATGCCCTGGCCGATAAGTGTCTTCACCTGGCTGGCTACCTTCATCACAGTCGGCTCGTCAAATCCGGTCCCCCGGTCGCCCGCCAGCGCCTCGCCGCTCAGCTTCAAAAGAACTCTTTTCATCTTTTCCTGTCTCCTCCCTGAAACCGCGCACAGCCCCTGCGGCCTCTGATAGGTACAGTATATCAATTAATTGACCCAAAATCTACTAAAATTTACGCATTTTGCCGAATGTTCTTCCCGGCTGCCTTCTGGCGCTGTTTCCGGTCGAGATGCCATGCGGAGAGCCTGCGGATGCCGCTGCTCAGATAACGGAAGGTCGGCTCCGTGATGATCGCAAAAATGACAAGAAGCATCATGCACTGCTTCGAGATGCTCGTGATCGCAAACACCTTGCTCACAAAGACCATACAGTAAACCAGCCCTGCCGCCATGCAGAACCACAGGCACCAGTGGTATTTCGTCATCGGGGAGGCAATCTGGTACAGAATCATCAGCCCGACAATCGCGAGCACGATCGTCGACGCAGTCGAGACATCCGTCGCATGCACTTTAAACTCTGCGCAGAAGACATAGAGCATACCGACGACCAGGAAGTCCGTCAGCCCGCCCGGAAGCGCCTTGAACAATACATTACTCAGGAAATGACCCTTGATGCGGTTCGTATTCTGCTCCAGCGACATGATAAATGCCGGGATGCCGATTGTAAACATACTGATCAATGAGATCTGCGAGGGCTCCAGCGGATAATTCATCTGAAGCACGATCGAGAAAATCGACAGCAGCAACGAGAAAATATTCTTCACGAGGAACAAGCTGGCTGTCCGCTCGATATTGTTGACCACCCTGCGCCCCTCAGCGACCACAGACGGCATCCTGGAGAAGTCTGACTCCAGCAGCACGAGCTGCGACACCTGCGACGCTGCGTCGCTCCCGGACGCCATCGCAATGCTGCAGTCCGCATCCTTGAGCGCCAGCACATCATTGACGCCGTCTCCCGTCATCGCAACTGTATGTCCCGCTGCCTTGAGCGCACTTACCAGGCCTCGCTTCTGATCCGGCGTAACGCGGCCGAAGACCGTATACTCCTCCACTGCCGCGCACAGATCCTCATCCGGCAGCGTGGTGGCGTCAATATACCGCTCCGCATTCGCGATCCCGGCCTCCTTCGCGACCTCAGAGACAGTGATCGGATTATCCCCGGAAATCACCTTGATCTCAACCCCCTGTTCCGCAAAATAGGAAAACGTCTCTTTTGCGTTCTCGCGGATTGGGTTCGCAAGCAGGATCATGCCCATCGGGTCAACGTCATCCTGCAGTGCCTTGCCGTCAAGGACACCCTGATATTTCCCGAAAATGAGCACGCGGTAGCCCTGACGGCTGTATCGCTCAATCTGCGGCGCGCATGATTTGTAACGGCCGCGAAGGATAAACTCCGGCGCTCCGAGCACGTAGCTGCAGTCCTCGAATACAGCCCCGCTGTATTTTGTCTCCGAGGAAAAGGGAAATACCCGCTCCGGGCGTTTCCCGCTCCTCTTCCGAAAATAATCCTTGATCGCTTTCATCGTGATGTTGTCGGTCGCCATCGCAGCGGCAAAATCCCCGACCGCAAGCTCAAACTCCGCCGCTTTCTCCTGGGAAAACTGCGGGTCGGCGGCTCCGTCGCCCTCAAGCGTGTCCGAGAGGAGGTCCGCAACCGTATCGCCGCCCGCAGGATATCCATACGGATGGCCTGCCGCCTCGGCGCCCTGCGGCTCCGTTGCCCGCGCATCCCGGGCAGGCTGCGCCCCGGCCACGTCTGGCGATACATCCGCAGCAGCCTGCGCCCCCTGCTGTTCATCCTGCAGGTACAGCGGCAGCACTTTCTTGACTGTCATCGTATTGTCCGTGATTGTCCCGGTCTTGTCGACACAGAGCACATCGACGCGGGCGAGCGTCTCGATGCATTTCATATTGTGGACGAGCACCTTCTGCGTCGCAAGCCGCATGACGCTCACCGCCAGCGCGACGCTCGCGAGGAGATACAGCCCCTCCGGGATCATGCCGATAATTGCCGCGACCGTTCCCGTCACGCTGTCCTTCACTGACGTCCCATTGATAAAATACTGCTGGCTGAACAGGAGAATTGCCACCGGGATAATGACAATGCCGACAATCTTGACGAGGCGGTCGAGGGACCGGATCATCTCTGACGTCTCCTCATCGCTCATCTCCTTGGCCTCAAGCGTCAGCTTCGATACATAGGACTCCGCCCCCACCTTATCGATACGTGCGCGGCACTGCCCTGACACGACAAAGCTGCCGGAAAGCAGTGTGTCCCCCCGCTTTTTCGTGATGTGGTCAGACTCGCCGGTAATCAAGGATTCATTGGCAAGGATCTCCCCCTCCTCGATGACCGCGTCTGCGGGAATCTGGTTCCCGGCTGTAAAAACCACAATATCATCGAGCACCAGCTCCCCGGCAGGAATCACATTCTCCTGCCCTCCGCGGATGACCGTGCTCTTCGGCGCGTTCAGCAGGCTCAGGCTGTCAAGCGTCCTCTTGGAGCGCAGCTCCTGTATGATACCAATCAGCGTATTCGCTATAATAATCGGAAGAAACGTCAGGTCGCGGAATGAACCGACAAGAATCAGCATCACGGCTATAATGAAAAAGATCAGATTGAAATAAGTAAATATATTACTGCAGACGATCTCCCTGGCAGTCCTGGACGGAGCCTCAACAGCATGGTTCACCGCATCCTGCGAAATTCGCTCCCGGACCTGCTCAGCGGACAGGCCGGCAGACACATCCGGCGTGTAGCGCTTCATCGGGATAATATTGTCCGGGATGCGAAGCTCCTCCGGGATCACCTTCGTCCGCTTCGCTTTCTGGCTGAGGGACTTAATGCTCCTCCACAGATCCTTCCCCTGTTTCTCTGTCGTTGTCTTTTCGTTTTGATTTCCCACAGATAATTCCTCTTCCTGACCTGATGTAATAGTCTGGCGGTCATTTGGAGTATACCATACCTTACCATTATTTTTAACCCTGTAAATTCTGAACTTTTTCTAAAAGAATAAAAATTGCCAATATATCATGGCGTGAACGGGCATATCCCTTGATCCTGTCGGCAGTTTCAGGGCGCCTCCCGTCTGCCGCGCTCCCTGAGCCGCTCCATCACGGTCGGATAGCGCTCCATATCGGTATGCGGGAGCGCACGAGCCGCCACCATGCGCTGTACGAAATCCTCGACGGCGCCGAACTGGACATAGCTCATCAGATCCAGGATCCCATCCAGCTCGTCGAGCAGGGCACGGTCGAGCAGCAGAAGACGCGCCCCGTCGAGCGAGCTGTTGCCCGCCGCGTGGATCCTCGTGCGCCCCACATCCGGATACATACCGATATTGACTGCCGATTCCTTGTCAATATGCGTCCCAAACGCACCGGCCATGTAAAAATCACTGACATCGTCAAGCGTCATCCCCGCCTCCGAAAGCAGGTATTCCATCATCGTGTGCGCTGCAGCCTTGGTCCTGATAAACTCCTCGATATCACTCTGGTAAAAGGTAAGCCCCGGCGCATAAGTCACACCGTACTCCTCCGCCTCCTGCATCCACGCAATCTTTTCCGACATCTCCGGGACAAATTTGCCGCGCAGGTCGATCCATCCGTTCAGGAACAGCTCAGAAACCATGTCCACGATGCCGGAGCCGCAGATGCCCTTCGGCGCTTTGTCCCCGATCGTCTCCAGTACAAATGCCCCGTTTTCCAGCTTCATATGCTCCACCGCGCCTTCTGCCGCACGCATCCCGGTCTTCACGCTGCCTCCTTCGAGCGCCGGTCCCGCCGCGCCTGCGCCGCACAGCAGGAAATCCCTGTTGCCGACCACGAGCTCCCCGTTCGTCCCGACATCAAAAAAAACGCTGATCCCTTCCTTTTGGTGCATCCCGGTCGCAAGCATCCCGCTGATGATGTCGCCCCCGAGATAGTTTGCCTTACCCGGGCAGCAGAAGACATAGCCTGCAACCGGGATCCCCAGCTCCTCGCCTCTGAAAAATTCGGGTCGGTCAGCTCTGACTGCGTACGGCGATGAGAACACGCAGAACGCGTCAAGGCCGAGCAGGAAATGAGTCATCGTCGTATTCCCCGATACAACCATCGCACCACATTTGTGGACATCGACCCCTGTCTTTTCTGAGAGCGCATCCATGATCTCCGTGAAGGTCGCCACGGTCGCACAGCGCACAGCTTCCAGCCGTTCCGGCCTGTCCTTGCTGTAAAAAATCCGTGTCAGGATATCCTCCCCGAACGCGATCTGATGATTGTAGCTGCTCTCCTGCGCCACAACCTCTCCCGTATTGCAGTCGACAAGCTGCAGGACAACCGATGTGCTGCCAAGATCCGCCGCCAGCCCATAATGCTGCCCGGACGTATCGCCCGCCTCGATCAGAACCACTGCCCAGCCAGCGCCGTCGTACGCCAGCGTCACTGTGATCCTCCACTGCGCCCTGTCGCACATCGGGTACAATGCCCGCAGCACGCGCAACGAAAGGCGGGCGCTGATTCCATACTGCGCAAGCGCGCGCAGGATCCTCTGCTGCCCGGAAACATTGTCCTCCTCATCCGGCTGCGGCAGCTCCAGATAAATCTTTCTGCTTAATCCTTTTATCTCCATATCTCTGCTCCGTATTCCAGGCCGCGCCAGGCGGGCCTTATTATGCGCATGGGGCGGCAAGGTATTTCAGCGGCGGAGCCGCTGCCGCCCTCGGCGCGACGAGTAGGTCAGATTGCATCTTCCCTACTCGATTACTTTTTCGTTCGGGCTGGCAGTAAGCGCCGCAGCCATCGCGGCTGCATTTTACAAATACCGCAGAAACGATATCGCTGTCTGAAGTCTCATTCAGATTACGGATTCTCTACGGAAAACACACTCAGCTCATGCAGCGCACGCGTCGCGCAAATATACTGGAACTGTTTATAATATGCGCTGCTGCGGTCACCCCCGACCACGAAAACCTGATCGAACTCAAGTCCCTTTGCCATATAGAAGGTCGTAACCGTAATGCCTTTTCGGAAGGAAGTGCTGTCCCGGTCAATATAGGAGACGTCCGCGCAGCATACTTTCAGATACGTGTGCGCCTCCAGTGCTTCACGTTCTGTCATCGTGAGGACGGCCACTGTCTCATAAACATACCGCACTTCCTGACAGACCGCCTGCAGCGCCTCCTCCACCGTCCCGAAGGTTCTCTCCTCTACCGGCCTGCCGTGCCTGCGCAGATATTCCTGCTCCTGCACCCCGGCCAGGCGTGACGCGTACTCCGCAATCTCAGCCGTATTGCGGTAGCTCTTATTCAGCTCGATCGTTTTCACATCGCGTCCGAAAATCTTCGGCAGGAAACGCGTGACATTCTGCTGGCAGACATCGAGCGTCTGTGCCCTGTCCCCGAGTATTGTCATGCTGCACGAAAACAGCCGCTCCAGAATCACATACTGCAGCCACGAATAATCCTGCATCTCATCGATCACAAGATGTTTGATCTTCCTGCGTTTCCCCGGCTGGTACAGCCTGTATTTGAGATAAAGCATCGGATAGACATCCTCATAGTCCAGCACACGCTTCTCCGGCGGGACGTCCGGCAGCACCGGCCAGCCATTCTCCGCAAGAAACCAGTTGTAGATCACATAGACATCCGTCGTCACATACATACGCAGGAACCGCGCACGCAGCTTCTGCGCATCCTCCTCCTCGAGCGTACAGTCTTTCAGAGTCTCGTACTCATCCACGAAATAATCGTATACCTCATCCATCCGGGAGAGCAGCGGGACATCCGGGAATTTACAGTAAAACAGCTTCAGGAGCTTCGGCTCCGTCATCTCCATGCCCCGGTATTCCACGTCCTTAAAATCGACAAGCCGGTCCTCGAGATCTGCAAGAAATCCTTCGAGCGCTGCTGTGAACGACCGCGACTGTTTCCACCGATACCGCTCCTGCGCACCGACCGTATCCGTATGCTCCTGTCCGTCTGCCTGCGCGCTGACTGCACTCATATGCCTCTGTCCGTCTGTCTGCGCGCCATACTCCTGCCCGTCTGCCACTGCACTCATGTGCTCCTGTCCGTCTGCCTGCACGCCGCCGCGTCTGCTTGCGCCTGCAGCTTTACTCTCCATACTGCCGAGCCGGATCTGTCGTTCCAGATAGCCACACCGGTCCTCGCAGTCCGCCACAATCCCCGACAGCTCATGGTATGCAAACACATCGAAGCTCATCTCCTGGATGTTTTCCTCCCCGAGCTCCGGCAGGACATGCGAAATATAATCGGAGAATGCCCCGTTCGGTGTCAGGACGAGGATATCCGACGAGCTCAGATGCTCCCGGTCATGATACAGCAGATACGCAATCCGATGCAGCGCCACCGACGTCTTGCCGCTCCCTGCAACGCCCTGGATCACAAGAATCCGGTCCTTCGTATTGCGGATGATCGCATTCTGCTCCTTCTGGATCGTGCGGACGATATTTTTGAGCTGCGCGTCGCCGCCCAATGCCAGCTCCTGTTTCAGGATATCGTCGTCAATCTTTGTGTCGCTCTCGACCTCATAGACCATCCTGCCGCCGCGGATTTTGTACTGCCATTTCGAGCTGATCTCTCCATCCATCGTACCGCCGGGCGCCTCGTATGATGCCGCTCCCTTGTCAAAATCGTAAAACAGCCCGGACACCGGCGCCCGCCAGTCATAGATCAGCGGCACGCTGCCCCTGCTCTCAGAAAAGCTGGCGATCCCGATATAAAACCGCTCCGCCTCATCCTCCCCGTCGTAAATAAAATCCACGCTCCCGAAAAACGGCGAATCCAGCATCTTCCCAAGCCGTCTGCGATAGCTCTGGCTCTCCTGCTTTGCCTTCACCTGCGCAAGCAGAGCCTGCTGGTTATCGTAGTTTTCATATCCATACTGGTCCATCTCTGTGTAGTTGTCCCAGTAGTATTCATTCATCCCTTCGATATCCTTCCGGACATCCTCAATGGCCGCCTGTACCTCACCGATCCTCTGCTTCAGCTTCGAGGTCACAAACGTCAGAAAATCCGTCCCTCTGCTCATACTCGTTTCCCTTCCATAACAATAGTAATTACCCTATTATAATGGATATCAGGAAAATTTCAAGCGGCAAACGACATCCTACTCAAACCGCACAATCTCCCTGCGCAGCCTCTTGATGATCCGCTTTTCGAGCCGTGAAATATAGGATTGGGAGATGCCGAGCAAGTCGGCGACCTCCTTCTGCGTCTTTTCCTTACCGTCACGCGTCGCGAGGCCGAAGCGCAGCCGCACAATCGTCTGCTCCCTCTCAGAGAGCCTGCTGATTGCGCCAAGCAGCAGCCTGTGCTCCGCCTCTGTCTCGATGTCTTTGGAAATCACATCGTCATCCGTGCCGAGGATATCCGAGAGCAGCAGCTCGTTGCCGTCCCAGTCGACATTGAGCGGCTCGTCGATCGATACCTCCAGCTTCGTTTTGCTGTTGCGGCGCAGATACATCAGGATCTCGTTCTCAATGCAGCGCGACGCATATGTGGCCAGCTTGATTTTTTTGTCCGGATTAAAGGTATTGATTGCCTTGATCAGCCCGATCGTTCCGATTGAGATCAGATCCTCCGCGCCCACGCCCGTGTTGTCAAATTTTTTCGCTATGTATACGACCAGTCGGAGATTGTGTTCTATCAACAGCCTTTTCGCCTTTGCATCCCCCTCTTTTCCAAACATTCCGAGAAGCTCCTGCTCCTGTTCCGGCTCCAGCGGCATCGGAAGCACCTCCGCCCCTCCGATATAGTGCGTGTCACCCGGCCTGTTAAAAAGTATGTCGCCGAAACCGGCCGCCATCTTAAACTGGAAACGCTGTGGTACTGCAATTTTAACGATCATTCCCTGATCTCCCTTCCCTTTGATATCCCTGTGCCCCGCTAGATCTGAAGTCCCCGGCCGCATCCGGCAGGCCATGCTGCTGC
>CAYRKA010000051.1:0-14584 GCA_964424785.1 uncultured Lachnospiraceae bacterium
TGGATGACCTGGTCGGCTATGAGACGCCGAAAAAGAAGCTGATCGACAATACCGAGGCATTCGTCGAGGGGCGGCGCGCGAACAATTGCCTGCTCTTTGGGGATGCCGGGACGGGCAAATCCTCGAGCGTTAAGGCGATCCTGAACCGCTATTATGACAGGGGGCTGCGCATCATCGAGATTTACAAGCACCAGTTCCGTGACCTCAACGACGTGATCGCGCAGATCAAGAACCGGAATTATCGTTTCATTATTTATATGGACGACCTGTCGTTCGAGGAGTTTGAGACGGATTACAAATATCTGAAGGCAGTGATCGAGGGCGGGCTCGAGAAGAAGCCGGATAATATCCTGATCTACGCGACGTCGAACCGCCGCCATCTGATCCGGGAGAGCTTCCGCGATAACGAGGAGCGGGACAACGACCTGCATACGAATGATACGGTGCAGGAGAAGCTGTCACTGGTGATGCGCTTCGGCGTGACGATCTACTTTGGCTCGCCGGACAAGAAGCAGTTCCAGGAAATCGTGAGGACGCTGGCAGCCAGATCCGGCGTACAGATGGATGAGGAGACGCTCCTGCTGGAGGCGAACAGGTGGGAGCTGTCCCACGGCGGGCTGTCGGGCCGCACGGCACAGCAGTTTATCGATTATCTGCTCGGGCAGAAGAAACAGGAGGCAGTATGGCAGTGAAAATGTTTGCCGCAGTCAGCATCGGCTCGACTGTGACGGAGATGAAGGTGTTTGAGTTCACTTCACGGCGGGTTATGAAGGAGGTCGACTGGATTTCGGCGCGTCTGAATATCGGTGTCGACGCTTACACGACGGGCCGGATCAGCCCGGCGCATGTGGAGGAGCTGTGTGCCGTCCTGCGGGATTTCCGACAGATCATGGAGGGCTACCATGTCGATTCGTACCGTGTGTGCGCGACGAGTGCACTGCGCGAGTCGCGGAATATGCTGATTGTCCGCGATTATATAGAGAAGCAGACAGGATTGAAGATCGAGGTGATCAGCAATTCCGAACAGCGCTTTTATGATTATCAGGCGATCGCTTCGGTTACGAGCGAGTTTGAGTCGATTATCCAGAACGCGGCGGCGATCGTCGATATCGGCGGGAGCAGTATGCAGATCTCACTGTTTGACAAGGATAAGCTGATCACGACGCAGAATATCCGCCTCGGCAATGTGACAACGCGTGAGCGGCTGATGCCTGCGGCGAAGAACAACGGGCATTTTGCGCAGATGGTTGAGGAGCTTCTGAACCACGAGCTGGACGGCTTTGCAAAGCTTTACCAGAAGGACCGACAGATCAGGAACCTGATTGTGGTCGGCGGCAACCTGCTGGAGCTGACGCACCAGTTTGAGAAAGAAAACAAAAAGATCACTTCCGTCGGGAGCGCTGAGTTCGGGAAGCTGTACGACGAGGTGGCCGGGATGACGCCGGAGGAGATCGCGCGGCGCTTCGACCTGCCGCCGGAGCACACGAGTGTGATTGTGCCGTCGGCAATATTCTGCCGCTGCCTGATCATGCGGCTTGGTGTTGAGACGCTGTGGCTGCCCGGCTTTTCGCTGAGCGATGGCCTTGCCTACGACTATGCGGCCAAGAAGGGGCTGATCAAAGCAAGCCACAGCTTCGAGGAGGATATCATTGCGGCTGCGCGGAGCATTTCAAAGCGCTACAAGTGCAGCCAGGCACATATCCGCAATCTCGAGGAGACCGCGCTGCAGATTTTTGATCGCATGAAAAAAATCCACGGCATGGGCAGGCGCGAGCGGCTGCTTCTGCAGATCTCTATTATCCTGCACAACTGCGGCAAGTTCATCAGCCTTGAGGATGTCTCGGACTGCGCTTACAATATTATCATGGCGACGGAGATCATCGGGCTGTCCCACGCGGAGCGGGAGATTATCGCCTATACGGTCAAGTACAATACGAGCACGTTTGTCTATTATGACGAGATGCGTTCCGACGGTGGCTTAAGCCGCGGCCAGTATCTGATTGTCGCGAAGCTGACGGCGATCCTGCGCATCGCAAACGCACTCGACCGGACGCACCGACAGAAATGCAGGGATGCTGTCGTGACGCTCAAGGACCGGGAGCTTAAGGTGGCGGTTGCGAGCCAGGAGGATCTGTCGCTGGAGGCGGCGACCTTCCGGGAAAAGGCGGAATTTTTTGAAGAGGTATTCAATGTACACCCGGTATTCAAACAGAAAAAACAGATTTAGGAGGAGAGCAGATGGCGGTTACAGATTATCAGAAGCCGGAATATTACACGAACCGGGAATGCAGCTGGCTGGGCTTTAACAGCCGGGTGCTGGGGGAGGCGAGGGACAAGACGATCCCGCTTCTGGAGCGGTTGAAATTTTTGAGCATTACCGCGTCAAACCTCGATGAATTCTTCATGATCCGTGTGGCTTCGCTCAAGGATATGGTGCACGCGAAATACACGAAGAAGGATATTGCGGGCATGACGCCTCAGGAGCAGCTTGCGGTGATCGCGCCACTGGCACATGAACTGGTGCGCCAGCAGTACACGACATACAACCGCTCGCTGCTGCCGCTGCTGAAGCAGAGCGGGCTTGAGGTTGTGACGGAGCATGAGAAGCTCACGAAGAAGCAGAAGGAGTATGCGGACCGGTATTTTGAGGAGAATGTCTATCCTGTGCTGACGCCGATGGCGATGGACTCGTCGCGCCCCTTCCCGCTGATCCGCAACAAGGCGCTCAACATTGGGGCTCTGATTTCCAGAAAGGGGGAGAAGGGCAAGGCCGAGTTCGCGACAGTGCAGGTGCCGTCGGTGCTGCCGCGCATTGTGAGGCTGCCGGACGGCCCGGACGGTTCAAAGAGCGTGATTTTGCTCGAGGAGCTGATTGAGCGCAATATCGACCGTCTTTTTTCAAACTATGACGTAGTCTGTGCGCATCCGTACCGGATCATGCGCAACGCCGACCTGAGCATCGATGAGGACGACGCTGCCGACCTGCTCAAGGAGATCCAGAAGCAGCTCAAAAAGCGCCAGTGGGGCGAGGTGATCCGGCTGGAAATCGAGGACAAGATGGAACCGAAGCTCCTGAAGATCCTGCGCCAGGAATTCGAGGTGAAGGATGAGGATATTTACAAGATCAACGGGCCGCTCGACCTGACGTTCCTGATGAAGGTATACGGGACGGAGGGCATGGACGCGTACCGGAATGTGCCGTATCGCCCGCAGCCCGTGCCGGGGATGAACGACGAGGAGGATATTTTCACGCAGATCCGCAGGGGCGATATTCTGCTGCATCATCCGTATATGACATTTGAGCCGGTTGTGCAGTTTGTGAAGCAGGCTGCCGCCGATCCGGACGTGCTGGCGATCAAGCAGACGCTGTACCGTGTCAGCGGCAATTCGCCGATCGTCGCGGCGCTGGCGCAGGCCGCCGAGAACGGCAAGCAGGTGTCGGTGCTCGTCGAGCTGAAAGCGCGCTTTGACGAGGAGAACAATATCAACTGGGCGAAGATGCTTGAGAAGGCAGGCTGCCATGTCATCTATGGCCTGCACGGCCTGAAGACGCACAGCAAGATTACGCTGGTCGTGCGCCGCGAGGAGGACGGGATACGCCGGTATGTGCATCTGGGCACAGGCAATTACAATGACTCCACGGCGAAGCTGTATACGGACTGCGGTATCCTGACCTGCTCGGAGCCGGTCGGAGAGGATGCGACGGCTGTCTTCAATATGCTCTCCGGCTACTCGGAGCCGAAGCACTGGAACCGTCTCGTGCTTGCCCCGATCTGGATGCGTAGCCGCTTCATGCAGCTGATCGAGCGGGAGACGCAGCACGCGAAAAAGGGGGAAGATGCCCGCATCATCGCGAAGATGAACTCCCTGTGTGACAGGGATATTATCGCGGCGCTGTATGAGGCGAGCGCTGCGGGTGTCGAGATCGACCTGATCGTGCGCGGCATCTGCTGCCTGAAGACAGGGATCCCGAAGGTCAGCGAGCACATCCATGTACGTTCGATAGTCGGCAATTTCCTCGAGCATGCCCGTATCTTTTACTTCAGGAACGGCGGCGACGAGGAGTTTTATATGGCGAGCGCGGACTGGATGCCGAGGAACCTTGACAAGCGCGTCGAGATCCTGTTCCCGGTCGAGGATCCGGCGATCTGCGAGAAGGTACGCCACATCCTGCAGGTACAGCTCGATGACACGATGAAAGCATATGTGATGCAGCCGGACGGCAATTATGAGAGGGTCGACCGCAGGGGCAAGGTACTGCTGTGTGCGCAGGATACGTTCTGCGAGGAGGCCGTGAACGCGGCGAAGCCGGAAACGGATGAGGCTGTTGCCCGTGTATTTATCCCGGCGGAGCCTGCTGAAGAATGATTTGTTGAAAGGGAACAGATACAGGAGGAGCGTTATGCATCGGGAGCATACGAAAACAGTAAGGATCGGTGACCGCGTGATCGGAGGCGGCAGCCCGGTCCTGATCCAGTCCATGACAAATACGAGGACAGAGAATGTCGCCGCGACGGTAGCGCAGATCCACGCGCTTGAGGCCATGGGCTGCGATATCATCCGCTGCGCTGTGCCAACGATGGAGGCGGCACGCGCGCTTGGGGAGATCAGGCATCAGATTTCGATCCCGCTCGTCGCGGAGATCCATTTTGATTACCGGCTGGTTGTTGCGGCGATCGAGAACGGGGCGGACAAGATCCGCATCAATCCGGGCAACATCGGAGACAGCTCGCGCGTGCGCGCCGTCGTAAATGCGGCGAAGGAGCGCGGCATTCCGATCCGCGTCGGCGTGAACGGCGGCTCGCTCGAGAAGGAGATTGTTGAGCGGGACCATGGCGTGACCGCTGCCGGGATTGTCGAGAGCGCCCTGCGCCAGGCAGCAGTGATTGAGGATATGGGCTATGACAACCTGGTGATCAGCATCAAGTCCTCGAATGTGCTGCTGTGCGCCGAGGCGCACCGTCTGCTCGCACAGAAGACAGACCATCCTCTGCATATCGGCATCACGGAGGCAGGGACGCTGCTGTCCGGCAATATCAAGTCGGCGATCGGCCTCGGCATCATCCTTTCCGAGGGCATCGGTGATACGGTCCGTGTTTCCCTGACCGGGGATCCGCGCGAGGAGGTCAGGTCCGCGAAGCTGATTTTGCGCACGCTGGGGCTGCGCAGCGGCGGCATCGAGGTCGTATCCTGCCCGACCTGCGGGCGGACGCAGATCGATCTGATCGGCCTCGCCAACCAGGTCGAGGAGATGGTGCAGGATATCCCGCTCGATATCAAGGTCGCTGTGATGGGCTGTGTCGTAAACGGACCGGGCGAGGCGAAGGAAGCGGATATCGGGATCGCGGGCGGCAAGGGTGAGGGTCTGCTGATCAAAAAGGGCGAGATCGTGCGCAAGCTGCCGGAGCGGGAGCTCCTGGGGGCGCTGCGGGAGGAGCTGCTGAACTGGGAGAAGGCGTAAATGTTATCGTAATTACGGACGAGAAGTACACAGGGCCATCCGAAAGTTCCGTACCGCTCGTCTGCAAGTACTAAGGTCCCATAAGGCCTGCACATCTGCCGCGGACAACTCGGGAAATGTGCCTGATGCACATTTTTGAGTTGCCCGCGGTGACTGCGGAGACATTATGGAGTCTTAGCAATTGCCAACGAAGCGGTTCGGAGCAGAGGATTCAGGCGGATGGTTTTCCTGCGTTCGGTATAGCGGTAAATAAAATGACAGTATTTCGTATTGGACAGGCTAACATAGTCGTTATAAGAAAGAAATTAAGGGAGTTGCAGCACGATGCAGAAGCCGTTTTTTGAAGTATTCCCGGTACTGGATCTAGATGATTCCTTGAAGGGTTTGCTAGAGTATGTGCAGATCGAGCGTGTGACGCTGAACCGGGAGCACACTTTTTTGCGGGTGTTCCTGGTCAGCGAGAAGCTGATCCAGAAGAAATATGTGTTTGAGATCGAGCAGGCCATCAAGGACCAGCTTTTTCCGGATGTCGTGATGACGGTCAGGATCATTGAGAGGTTCCATTTGTCGAAGCAGTATACGCCGCGCAGGCTGATGCCGGTGTATGGCGACAGCATTTTGCTGGAGCTGAAGAATTATAATGCGCTGCTCTACAGCCTGCTGCAGAGTGCGGAGAAGGAGTTTACCGACGAGGAGACGCTTTGCCTGAAGATCCCGGATTCGGTCGTGGCGGACGGCAAGGAACAGGAGCTGTTGGAGATCCTGGAGAAGATTTTCTGTGAGCGCTGCGGGCTTGATTTCCATGTGAGTGTGACGCGCACGGAGGCAAAAAAGAATAAGAAGAGAGAATTGCTCGAACAGGAGCTGGAGCAGGAGGTTGACGCAATCCGGCGCAGCTACGAGGCGGGAAGGGGAGCAGGGCAGGAGAGCAGGGACAAAGAAGCTTCGGGGGCTGCGGCCCAGGCTGGCGGCGCACAGAAAACCGCTTCGACGGGGCGCACGGACAGTGGAGCCGGTACGAAGAAGGGATACGGCAGAGGTCTAAAGAAAAAGCCGTTTTATCAGGGAGACCGTTCTTTCGGGCGGCGTTCAGACAATCCGGATGTCATTTTCGGGCGGGATTTTGACGGTGAGCCGATGGCGATCGAGGAGATTACAGGAGAGATCGGCAGTGTCGTCATCCGCGGGCAGGTACTGCTCGCTGAACAGCGACAGCTGCGCAATGAGAAGACGCTGCTTCTGTTCAACCTTACGGATTTCACGGATACGATCGGTATCAAGCTGTTCCTTAGCAGTGAGCAGGCGGAGGAGCTTGGCAGCAAAATTGTAAAGGGCGCATTCCTGATGCTGGAGGGCGTGACCACAATTGATCATTATGACAGCCAGCTCTCGATTGGCAGTGTCCGCGGGATTAAGAAGATTGCCGATTTCCGGGTGAAACGCCATGATACCTATGGGGAGAAACGCGTGGAGCTGCACTGCCACACGAAGATGAGTGACATGGACGGAGTCTCCGATGTCAAGGATATCATTGCACGTGCGATGGAGTGGGGCCATCCGGCGATCGCGATCACAGACCACGGCGCGGTGCAGGCGTTCCCGGACGCGAACCATGCCGTGCCGAAGGACAGCAGCTTCAAGGTGATCTACGGCATGGAGGCTTATCTCGTCGATGACCTGAAGGAGATTGCCACGAGCCCCAGGGGGCAGACGCTCGACGCAGATTTCGTCGTGTTTGACCTCGAGACGACAGGTTTCTCGCCGCAGCAGAACCGGATCATCGAGATCGGCGCGGTGAAAGTGGAGCACGGCAAGATCACGAAGCGCTTCAGCACATTCGTCAACCCGGAGGCGCCGATCCCGTTCCGGATTGAGGAGCTGACGGGCATCAATGATAGTATGGTCATGGAGGCGCCGACGGTCGCGCAGGTCCTGCCGGAGTTCATGGAGTTCTGCGAGGGCTGCGTCATGGTCGCGCACAATGCCTCCTTTGATATGAGCTTTATCGAGGAGAACTGCAGGCAGCTCGGGCTTCCCTGCGACAAGACGGCTGTCGACACGGTCGCGATGGCGCGTGTCCTGCTCCCGAACCTGAACCGCTTCAAGCTGGATACAGTCGCAAAGGCGGTCGGGGTCGTGCTGGGGCATCATCACCGCGCTGTCGATGATGCCGCCTGTACGGCCGAGATTTTTGAAAAGTTCCTTGTGATGCTGAAAGACCAGGAGATCACGACGCTCGCGCAGCTCAATGAGCTTGGTAGGTCGTCAAAGGAGCAGATTAAGAAGCTGCCGACCTACCACATCATCCTGCTTGCAAAAAATGATACAGGCCGCGTCAACCTGTACCGCCTTGTGTCGCTCTCGCACATTGATTATTATAACAGACGGCCGCGTGTCCCGAAGAGTGTCCTGCAGAAGTACCGCGAGGGGCTGATCCTCGGCTCGGCCTGCGAGGCGGGAGAACTGTTCCGCGCGTTGGTGCGCGGAGCTTCGGAGCCGGAGCTCAAGAGTCTTGTCGATTTCTATGATTATCTGGAGATCCAGCCGCTTGGCAACAATATGTTCATGACGCGGGAGGATTACGAGGACCGTAAGACGGTGGACGACCTGAAGGATCTGAACCGCAGGATTGTGGAACTCGGGGAACGCTACAATAAGCCGGTTGTCGGGACCTGTGACGTGCATTTCCTCGATCCGCAGGACGAGGTCTACCGGCGTATCATCATGGCCAGCAGGAGCTTCAAGGACTCTGACGAGCAGGCGCCGCTGTACCTGCGCACGACGGAGGAGATGCTGAAGGAGTTTGAGTATCTCGGCGAAGAGAAAGCGTATGAGATCGTGATTGCGAACACGAACAGAATCGCCGATATGTGTGAACGGATTTCCCCGGTGCGGCCCGATAAATGTCCGCCGGTCATCGAGAATTCGGACCAGATCCTGCGAAATCTCTGCTATGAGAAGGCGCATGAGATTTACGGGGAGGAGCTGCCGGAGGTGGTGTCGGAGCGCCTGGAGCGCGAACTGAATTCGATTATCTCGAACGGGTTCGCCGTCATGTATATTATCGCTCAGAAGCTTGTCTGGAAATCAAATGCGGACGGCTACCTGGTCGGCTCGCGCGGCTCGGTCGGCTCCTCGTTCGTCGCGACGATGGCAGGCATTACCGAGGTCAACCCGTTGCGCCCGCACTATTACTGCCCGAACTGCCATTACAGTGATTTTGACTCGGAGGATGTGCGCAAATTCGCCGGGATGGCAGGCTGCGATATGCCGGACAAGGACTGCCCGGACTGCGGCGGCAAGCTGCGCAAGGACGGCTTTGACATCCCGTTTGAGACGTTCCTGGGCTTCAAGGGCAACAAGGAACCGGATATTGACCTGAACTTTTCGGGAGAATACCAGAGCAAGGCGCACAAATATACGGAGGTGATCTTCGGGGCGGGTCAGACCTTCCGCGCAGGGACGATTGGCACGCTCGCCGACAAGACGGCGTTCGGCTATGTGAAGCGGTATTACGAGGAGCATGACATACACAAGCGCAACTGCGAGATCGACCGCATCGTACAGGGCTGCGTCGGCGTGCGCAGGACGACCGGGCAGCATCCGGGCGGGATCATCGTGCTGCCGGTGGGGGAGGATATCAATTCCTTTACGCCGGTGCAGCACCCGGCGAACGATATGGAGACGGATATCATCACGACCCACTTTGATTACCATTCGATCGACCACAACCTGCTCAAGCTCGATATCCTCGGGCACGATGACCCGACGATGATCCGTATGCTCGAGGATCTGACCGGGATCGACGCGAAAAAAATCCCGCTCGACGATCCGTCGGTCATGTCATTGTTTGCAAATACAGATGCGCTCGGCATCAGGCCGGAGGACATCGGAGGCTGTCTGCTCGGCTGCCTCGGCATCCCGGAGTTTGGCACGGAGTTTGCGATCCAGATGCTTCTTGACACGAAGCCGACGCATTTTTCCGACCTTGTCCGTATCGCGGGCCTGGCGCACGGCACGGATGTGTGGCTGGGCAATGCGCAGACGCTGATCCAGGAGGGCAAGGCGACGATTTCCACCGCGATCTGTACGCGTGACGATATCATGATCTATCTGATCAGCATGGGCCTGGACAGTGAGCTGTCGTTCACAATCATGGAGAGCGTGCGCAAGGGCAAGGGCCTGAAGCCGGAGTGGGAGAAGGAGATGATCGACCACGGTGTGCCGGACTGGTATATCTGGTCGTGCAAGAAGATCAAGTATATGTTCCCGAAAGCGCATGCCGCCGCTTATGTCATGATGGCGTGGCGCATCGCGTACTGCAAGATTTTCTATCCGAAAGCGTACTATGCGGCATTCTACAGCATCCGCGCTTCGGGTTTCGACTATGAGCTGATGTGTTTAGGTCAGGAGAAGTTCCGGCGCCACCTGAAGGATTTTGAGAAGCGTATGGACTCGCTGAGCAAGAAAGAGCAGGATACCTACAGGGATATGAAGATCGTACGTGAGATGTACGCGCGCGGCATTGACTTTATGCCGATCGATATCTACCGGGCGCAGGCGACCCGGTTCCAGGTCATCGACGGGAAGCTGATGCCGTCGCTTAGCTCGATCTCCGGGCTTGGCGACAAGGCTGCGGCCGCGATTGTCGATGCCGCCAGCGACGGGCCATTCCTGTCAAAGGACGATTTCATGGCAAGGACCAGAGTCGGCAGGACGATGACAGATCTGCTGTCTGACTTGAAGATTCTCGATGGGCTTCCGGAGACGAACCAGCTCTCGATATTTGACTTTGCTGTCTGACCGACATCTGGGCCGTGATTTTTGGTTCTGTTATTACAAATTCGATTTGTGAGGAAAAGTCATATGCTGGAACGGTTTTATCCGGACGACTATCTGGATTCCACCTATGTGATTGATTTTGACGCCCTGTATCAGAAGGGCTACCGAGGCGTCATCTTTGACATTGACAATACGCTCGTCCCGCACGGCGCGCCGGCGGACGGGCGCGCGAAGGCCCTGTTTGCGCATCTGAAATCGCTCGGCTTCTCGTGCTGTCTGCTCTCCAACAACCAGCGGCCCCGTGTCGAGATGTTCAACCGTGAAATACAGGTCCACTTTATTGAGGATGCGCACAAGCCGTCCACCAGAAGCTATATCCGGGCGATGGAGCTCATGGGGACGGACAGGGGGACTACGCTGTTTGTCGGCGACCAGCTCTTCACCGATGTGTGGGGGGCGCGGCGCAGCGGGATTTACTCGATCCTCGTGAAGCCGATCCACCCGAAGGAGGAGATCCAGATCGTGCTGAAGAGGTACCTGGAGAGGGTAGTGCTGTACTTCTATAAGAAGAGCCTGGTTAAGTGAACAATAAGGACCAAATGTTCTCTCAAAGATTGGAGGAATTGAAAAATCTGGCGGCGGGCTACGCTGAGTATTTTTGATAGGTGCTATCAGGAAAATAGACAAGTCATATGTGCCAGTTATTTAATTTCCGATGTATGAGATTAAAATATAAGCTGTCCCCGGCAGATCGTATGTTTCACCTTACCATATAGCGCCATGCCTGTGAAAGGAGTGTTCTCGGACTTTGACTGGTATTGCTGCGGGATCCACTGCTCTTCGGGGTCGAAGATGACGAGGTCTGCGGGAGCGCCGGGGGCGAGCGTGCCGTAGGGCAGGGCGTTGCCGCCCGACGTATATGCGCCGAAGTGGTACAGCCTTGCAGGATTGACGGTCATCTTTTCGAGAAGCTTCAGCATACTCAGATGGCCGGGGCGCACGAGGTTCGTGATGCCGAGGGCGAGTGAGGTCTCGAGGCCGATGATTCCGCTCGGAGTTGCGAAGAAGTCGTCCTGATTCTTCTCCTCCCTGCTGTGCGGCGCATGGTCGGTCGCGATACAGTCGATGGTGCCGTCCCGGAGCCCCTCGATGATCGCGAGGCGGTCTGACTCCGTGCGGAGCGGCGGGTTCATCTTGGCGCAGGCGCCGTGCTTTTTGAGCGCCTCCTCCGTCAGTGAGAAATGGTGCGGCGTCGCTTCGGCCCAGACATTGGCTCCGAGCGCTTTCGCGGTGCGCACAAGAGCGACAGAGTGCGCGCTGCTGATATGCTGGATATTGACAGGCGCGCCGGTATGGAGCGCGAGCATACAGTCGCGGGCGACGAGGATATCCTCAGCGATGGCGGGAGCGGTGGCATTTGCCCCGCTTTTTTTGATAAAAGCGGGATGCTCCTCATGGAAGGAGAGCGGGAGCCCCAGAGCTTTGGCGCGCAGCATAGCCTCCTGTACGAGCAGCTCGCCGAGCAGCGGGATGCCATCGTCCGTGAAGCCGCAGGCGCCGGCCGCAGCCAGCTCCTCAAAATCCGTCAGTTCCTTCCCGGCCAGGTCTTTTGAGATGGCTGCGGTAAAGCGGATATTGACAGGTTCCGCCGCTGCGCGCGCGACCTGGCTGCGCAGCATTTCCGGGGTATCCGTCACCGGTCTGGTATTCGCCATGCAGACCACCGTTGTAAAGCCGCCGGCAGCAGCCGATAGCGCGCCGGTATGGAGGTCTTCTTTCCAGGTAAAGCCGGGATCGCGGAAATGGACGTGGATATCGATAAGGCCGGGCGCTGCGATGCACGAAGACGCGTCGACCACTGTCTCGCCGTCCTGAGCCTTAAGCGTACCGACCTCTGTGATCCGGTCGTTTCCGATTCGGATATCGCCCCGGAAGGTTTCCTTACTGCCAGGGGACAGGATTGTCCCATTTTTAATCAGCATGATATGCGTACCATCCTCTCTGAAACCGGCATATGTTGATTGCCGGTTCCCCTTTCCATAGCGGTTGTTTTTTATTGTAAAAAAGGAATAAGGACGTGTCAAGAAAAACATGAAGGCAGCTCCTGTCAAAGCGGCAAACAGCAGTAACAAGCTGAAAAAAACAGTTGAAAAAACTTTATAGATACGGTAAAATAACTCAGATAGTGTGAGTCAAAAAATCCAGTGCGGATAAATTTAAGGAGGAATACGAAGCATGATTTCAGCAGGCGATTTTAGAAACGGTGTTACTCTGGAGATGGATGGCAATATTTATCAGATCGTCGAGTTTCAGCATGTGAAACCGGGGAAGGGCGCCGCTTTTGTCAGGACGAAACTGAAGAATATCATTAACGGAGGTGTGGTAGAGAAGACGTTCCGCCCGACCGAGAAATTCCCGACAGCTCGCATCGACCGTATCGAGATGCAGTATCTTTACAATGACGGCGACCTGTTCTACTTTATGAATACAGAGACGTACGACCAGGTCGGTCTGAACAGTGACACGATTGGTGACGCGCTCAAGTTTGTAAAAGAAAACGAGATGGTAAAGGTATGTTCCCACAATGGCAATGTTTTCGCGGTAGAGCCGCCTCTCTTCGTAGAGCTTGAGGTGACCGATACAGAGCCGGGCTTCAAGGGCGATACGGCTACAGGCGCGACGAAGCCGGCGACTGTTGAGACGGGCGCTCAGGTATATGTCCCGCTGTTCGTTGAGACGGGAGACAAGCTCAAGATCGATACAAGGACAGGAGAGTATCTGTCCCGCGTCTGATCAGGAGCTGGCTGATCCCGGCACATATCTTATTTTCGGATTCCTGATTTTTGCAAAACGAAATTTCTACTTGCATTATGTGAATTATTGTGATACAGTGAGATGCATAAGTTCGTTCCATCCACGGCTTATTCATATTTTCCGGCAGCCGATCACAGAAAGGTGGTTACTGTTTGGAATATCAGGAATTTTTAGAAATGTTGAAGACACGTGTGCGTGAACTGTCAGACGGGACGCTCCGCGTGCGTACTGCAAGTGTACTCAAGAACAACTGTCAGCCGCTCGACAGCCTTGTGCTGCTCGGACCAGATGAGAATATCGCTCCGGCCATTTATCTGGAGCCTTATTACAGAAAATATCAGGAGGGGACTCCTCTCGGGACTTTGGCGCAGGAGATTCTCGGTTTTTACCGGGATCACCGTGCGGAGGGATCGCTGGATATTTCGTTTTTTACAGAGTATGGGCAGGCGAAGCGTCAGATCTCCTGTCGCATTGTCAATTATGAGAAGAACCGGGCGCTGCTCGCGGCTGTGCCGCACCGCAGATTCCTTGATTTGGCGCTTATTTATTACTGTAAGATCGATCACCCGGCGTTTGGCCGGGCAGGGATCATGATCCAACAGAAGCATCTCGAGATGTGGGGGATCAGGGAGGAAGAGCTTCACGAGGCTGTATGCGCCAATATGTGCTGCGAGCCACCGTATGAGCTGCTTGATATCGTCCAGATGATGCGCGAGGTCACCGGTGTCCTGCTTGATGAGAGCTGTATGCGTGAACTTCCGATGTACGTACTCACGAACACAGAGAAGAGCTACGGGGCAGCCACGATCTTTTTCCCCGACGTGCTGGCGGAGGTTGCGGACAGGCTCGGCGAAGATTATTATGTGCTGCCGAGCAGCATCCATGAGTGTATAATACTCCCGGCCAGCAGCGCACGTGACATGACGGTATCCGATCTTGAGTATATGGTATCTGAGATCAATGAGAAACATGTCGCTTATGACGAGGTGCTCAGCAACTCTGTCTACCTCTACTCCCGAAGCGCGGGAGTGCTTGGGATTGCAGGCCGGTAGCAGGACTTTCCGTCTGTGGGCAGCTGTTTTCCTTGCGTGCTCCGTGTGCAGCTATTTTCTTTATGCCCTCGTGTGCATAAAAAGAGGGCTGGGAACCTGGCATAACGCAGGCTTTCAGCCCTGTAACGCGCACCTGGAGGGATTCGAACCCCCGCCACGTGGTACCGGAAACCACTGCTCTATCCCCTGAGCTACAGGTGCAACAGAATTGCCTAACTATACTAACACGAAACCACGAAAAAGTAAAGCATTTATTTCGCGTACTTCCCAAGCTGGCTGTTGATATACGAGAAATCCGGCGTCCCGGCCATATCATATGGAGTCGCCTGATAGACATAATAATTGAGCCAGTTTGTATAGAGATTGTTCGCATGAGAGCGCCAGCGCAGGAGAGGCCGGTTCTCCGGATTATTGTCCGTGTAATAGTTTTTCGGTATATCGATCGGCAGGCCCTTTGAGAGATCACGGTGATACT
>CAYRKA010000052.1:0-6538 GCA_964424785.1 uncultured Lachnospiraceae bacterium
GGCATATGGTAAATCGTGTATGAAAAAATTTGCCAACGTTTACTTGACAGTAACTCGCAGGCGGCAAAATCGAACGCCTGATTGATTTCATCTTTTTTATGTGTTAGAATGTTTTTGCCGTATCAGAGGACAACATCGGCGATTATCGGTGCTGTCGGAAAGGATTTCGATCAGATATGATTACGTATTTAAAGGGAACAGTGGCCGAGGTGACGGAGACAAAGGTTGTCGTAGAGGTGAACCGGATCGGCTTTCAGATTTCTGTCTCACTGCGCGATGCACAGGCGATGCCGCGGCGCGGAGAAGAAGTGAAGATTTACACGTACCTCAATGTGAAAGAGGATGCAATGCAGCTCTTTGGGTTCCTCGACCGGGATGACCTCGAGATGTTCAGGCTGCTGCTCAATGTCAGCGGGATCGGGCCAAAGGCCGCCCTGGGTATCCTATCGGCCCTGACTGCCGATGATTTGCGGTTCGCGGTACTTGCAGATGATGTGAAAGCAATCTCAAAAGCCCCGGGCATCGGAGGCAAGACCGCACAGAAGCTGATTCTGGAGCTGAAGGACAGGCTGAAGCTTGAAGATGCATTTGAGAAGAAGCTGGCATCCACCACGGCGGGCAAGGCAGAGCATACAGGCGCTGATGAGGCCATGTCTGAGGCGGTTGAGGCTTTGATTGCGCTTGGCTATTCTTCGGCTGACGCGCTCAGGGCGGTCCGCAGGGCCGAAACGGAAGAAGGCATGGACACGGAGACAATCCTGAAGCTTGCACTGAAGCAGATGGCTTTTTTATAAATTTGAGGTAGCTGTTCACCAGTTCTGCGCATTTGCTGTATTCACCATACGAAAAGTGACAGAAGGTACGGAATGGTTATGATTTAGGAGAGACAGATGGCGAAAAGGGTTATCACGACCGATACAACAGAGGACGATATCAAGATCGATCCGGGGCTGCGCCCGCGCAGCCTCAATGAATACATCGGCCAGGAAAAAATAAAGAGCACACTGAAAATATATATCGAAGCAGCAAAGCAGCGGAAAGATCCGCTCGACCATGTGCTGTTTTACGGGCCTCCGGGACTCGGCAAGACGACACTTGCCTGTATCATAGCGAACGAGATGGATGTGAATATCAAGATTACCTCCGGGCCTGCGATCGAGAAGCCCGGTGAGATGGCTGCTATCCTCAACAATCTTCAGGAGGGGGATGTGCTGTTTATCGATGAGATACACAGGCTGAACAGGCAGGTGGAGGAGGTGCTCTATCCTGCGATGGAGGATTTCTCAATCGACATTGTGATCGGCAAGGGCGCCGCCGCCCGTTCCATCCGTCTCGATCTGCCTCATTTTACATTGATCGGGGCGACGACACGCGCCGGTATGCTGACAGCCCCGCTGCGGGACCGCTTCGGCGTTGTGCAGCATCTCGAATATTATTCCGAGAAGGAGCTGCAGACGATCGTGGTGCGTTCGGCCGCGCTGCTCGGCGTCGGCATTGACAATCGTGGTGCGCTTGAGATTGCGCGCCGTTCGAGGGGGACTCCGCGTATCGCGAACAGGATGCTGAAGCGTGTGCGCGATTATGCGCAGGTACGTTACGGTGGCAGGATTACATCAGAGATTGCTGGGGAAGCGCTTGACCTGCTCGAGGTAGACCGGCTGGGACTGGATGCGACTGACCGGACGATCCTGCTGCTGATGATCAACAAATTCGGCGGCGGTCCGGTCGGCCTTGATACACTGGCGGCTGCGATCGGAGAGGATTCCGGCACAATTGAGGATGTCTATGAGCCTTACCTGATCAAAAATGGTTTTTTGAACCGTACCCCGAAGGGACGTGTCGTCACTGATTTCGCGCGAAGCCATCTTGGCCTGTGAAAGAAATTGTTGTAATTCTTCTGATTTTGTATATAATCAAAGATATAGCTTTACGGACTAAGGGCTGAAAGGAAGGGCATTTATGTCATCCAGAAATAAGACGCAGGTGATTATTGCAGGCAAAATATATACAATGAGCGGTTATGAGAGCGAGGAATACCTACAAAAGGTGGCCACTTACCTGAACGGCAAGATTTCCGAGTTCCGCAATATGGACAGCTATCACAGGCTGTCACCTGAGATGCGCGGGATTCTGCTGAACCTGAATACGGCGGATGATTATTTCAAGGTGAAAAAGAAGGTCGAGGATCTGGAGGAAGAGCTTGCACAGCGCGATCACGAGCTCTACGACTTCCGCCATGAGATGATTACGTCCCAGATCAAGCTTGAGAATGCTGAAAAGGAACTGAAAAATCTCGAGGAGAAGAACGAGCAGCTTCAGCGCGAGATCATCCGGCTCGAGGCGCAATTGAAAAACGGTAAATGATTATCATGGCTGCAATTATTGCCTGTACTTCCGCCTGATGAGAGAGTATGGAGATGGTTGCAGCCAGTTTTGTCAGGACAGGGGGAGAGCTATGGCAGAACTGCTTGCTCCGGCAGGGTCGCCGGAGAGTTTGCGTGCCGCGGTGAATGCGGGGGCGGATGCGGTCTATATCGGAGGCCGTTCCTTTGGAGCACGTGCATACGCAGATAATCCGGATCAGGCAGAGCTGGTCGAAGGAATAGAGTTCTGCCACCTGCGCGGACGGAAGCTGTACCTGACTGTGAATACGCTCCTCAAGGAGCGTGAGCTTACACAACAGCTCTATGATTACCTGCTGCCGTATTACGAGAACGGGCTTGATGGTGTGATCGTCCAGGATTTTGGCGTCGTTTGTTTTATTCAGGAGCATTTCCCGGGACTGGCAATTCATGCGAGTACACAGATGACCGTAACCTCACCGGAGGGTGCCCGCTTCCTGCAGGCCCGGGGGATTACCAGGATTGTTCTGGCGCGTGAGCTGTCGCTGCAGGAGATCTCGGCGATCATCTGTGAGACAGGGATCGAGGTTGAGACGTTCGTCCATGGAGCAATGTGCTATTCCTATTCGGGCCAGTGCCTTCTCAGCAGCATGATTGGAGGACGCAGCGGGAACCGCGGGCGCTGTGCGCAGCCGTGCCGTCTGCCATATTCCGTTATGGGCCAGACGGACAGGAAAGGGAGTTTCCTGCTCAGTATGTGCGATATGTGTACGGTTGATCTGCTGCCCGACCTGCTTGATGCAGGCATTGCTTCTTTCAAAATCGAAGGGCGCATGAAGCGCCCGGAGTATACGGCAGGCGTCGTGCATATATACCGCAAATACATGGATCTGTATCAGGAGAAGGGTCGAGACGGCTTTTCCGTAACAGAGGAGGACAGACGCATCCTGCTCGACCTCTACAACCGGGGCGGCTTCTCAGAGGGCTATTACCGCCAGGAGAATGGCCCGTCCATGATGGCATTTGGCCGCCCGAACCACAGGGGAACAAAGGCTGCCTGCATGGCCGGCAAATCCGATGCCGTGGCGTTGGAACCGCTTCATCGCCAGGATGTGCTGGAGCTTGCGCCGGGTCGTGAGATCACACTTCCGGAGGATGTGCCGCAGGGCAGGAGCTTCCGCGTTGCGCCAAAGGATAAAACGCTGCGGGCCGGGACTGTGCTGTGGCGTACAAGGAATGCATTCCTGCTGCAGGAGCTTGGGGAACGCTATCTCTTGCAGAATTGTAAGGAAAAAATTAAGGGAGACTTAAGGATTACGGAAGATGGGACTGCTATACTGGAGCTGAGCTGCCGCGGCATCCGGGTCAGCGTATCTGACGTGTGCGCACAGATCGCATCCGGGAATCCGACCTCTGCAGAGACAATACGCAGGCAGCTCCTGAAGACAGGGAATACGCCGTTTGAATTTGCGGAGCTGGAGATTTCCGCCGGGGAGGATCTGTTCATCCCGGTCAGCGCACTGAATGCGCTGCGCAGGGAGGGACTCGGGCGGCTGCAGGAAACCATTCTGGATCAGTGGCGGCGGCCCGGCGGACAGGCGCAGATGCAGTCTGAATCTGTATCTGCGGAACAAATCCGGATCCCGATCCGGCTGCGCGGCACAGGTATTTGCCATATGCCCCTCCTGAATGTACTTGTGACAACGAAAGAACAGCTTCAGTCAGTTTTTGAATCTGCCTCTGAACAAATGGACATTCTTTATCTTGATTCGCTTCTGGCCGCGGAGCTTTGCGGTTTCTCAAAGCGCGGGTGGGACAGGCATAATGAATTTCCGGAGGTTCTCTGCAGGGCACATGAAAGAGGCTGGCGCTGTTTTATGAGCTTTCCGCCGGTGCTTCGCGCCCGTGATCGTGCATTTCTGGAACAGCCGCGGATGATGGATGCGCTGAATCTGGCGGACGGCTTTTTGCTGCATACGGTCTGTGAGCTCGCCTGTGCGAAGAAGCTTCGCGGCGCCGCAAAGGATACGGTATTTGCGGCTGACGACAGCCTCTACGCATACAATACGGAGGCGGCACGTTTCCTTGCAGGGAACGGGATTCAGCAGTTTACGCTTCCTGCAGAACTGAATTGCCATGAGCTGCTTTCGCTTTCCGATGCCCTGGCCGCACTTTCCGGGGGGCCGTCCCGCGTCAAAGCGGATTATGGCCGGACTGCCGGCGCGACGGAACGAACCGCGGATGGTATAGTGCGTGAGCTGGTTGTGTACGGGCGCCAGCCCCTGATGCATTCCGCACAGTGTGTCCGGAAAAATACCGCAGGCTGTACAGGCGAGCCGGGTTTCCTCTGGCTGAAAGACCGCAGGAACGCACAGTTCCTGGTGCTGAACCGCTGTCCCATCTGCTGCAATACAATTTACAATTCCGTCCCGCTTGAGCTCGCCCCATGTGCGGACGAAATTGCAGCGATCTCACCCGAGGCGCTGAGGCTGTCATTTACGGTTGAATCGTCCGGGCAGGTCCGAAAAGTATTTGGACGTTATGCAGAACTTTGCCGGAGCGTTTACGCTCAGCGATCCGAACAGGCGTCCGGGCAGCCACAGAGATGCGGGACTGTGCAGCGGCCCGGAGTTCGGCAGGAGTATGCAAGGCCGTCCGGGCGTGAGACGGCGCCGGATGAGCGGATGCAGGGAACCCGTGGGCACTTCAAAAGGGGAGTCGAATAATTTATGACCAATCTTATCATACAGATTTCAAAATATCTGATTATTGTGCTGATGGCGCTGTATACCTTCCAGTGTTATACCGTTTTCTATAAAAAGGACGATGAAGCGCGGGAGTATCTGTTTCTGCGCCAGAATATGTTGATGTTCTGTATGCATTTTGTCGCGTTCACGGTGCTGTACCTGGAGATGACGGAGACGACGGTCCTGCTGTTTTACGCCGCGCAGGTCCTGTATCTTGCGGCTGTGCTGATCCTGTTCCGCAATCTCTACCCGCTGGCCTCGCGCCTGCTGATCAACAATATGTGTATGCTGATCTGCATCGGGATGATCATGATCACGCGGCTGTCCTATGCGCAGAGCGTCAAGCAGTTCAAGATAGCGGTGATCGCGACGGCTGTGGCGCTGCTGGTTCCTCTGCTCATCCGCAAGCTCCGGTTTATCACGAAAATGTACTGGCTGTATGTATTCGCGGGTATCGGCCTGCTTGCGCTTGTGGCGATCATGGCCCGCTCGACGTACGGCGCCAAGCTGTCGTTTGACCTCGGCTTTATTTCGATTCAGCCGTCCGAGTTTGTCAAAATTATTTTTGTGTTTGCGATTGCCGGTCTGCTGTCGCACGCGAGGGATTTCAGGCGCATCGTGATTGCGACAATGCTCGCGGCGCTTCATGTGCTGATCCTCGTCGTCTCGAAGGATCTTGGCAGCGCGCTGATTTTCTTCGTGACATATCTGGTCATGCTGTTCGTATCGACGCGCAACCCGTTCTATGTGCTTGCCGGGATTCTGGCCGGATCCGGAGCAGCGGTCGGCGCTTATTATCTGTTCGCGCATATCCGGGTGCGTGTCCATGCATGGCAGGATCCGTTTGCGGATTATCAGGGAGGGGGCTATCAGATCTGCCAGTCACTTTTCGCGATCAGCGCCGGGAGCTGGTTCGGCACAGGGCTGTGCCAGGGTTCGCCGGATGTGATTCCGTTCGTTGAACAGGATATGATGTTCTCTGCCATCGCGGAGGAGCTGGGCAGTATCTTCGGGATTTGCCTGATTCTTGTATGCATGAGCTGCTTTATCATGTTTGTCAATATTGCAATGCAGCTGACGAACCGGTATTACAGGCTCGTCGCGGTCGGGCTCGGGACAACATACGCGGTGCAGGTCTTCCTGACCGTCGGGGGCGGGATTAAGCTGATCCCACTCACGGGTGTCACTTTCCCGCTGGTCAGCTACGGCGGCAGCTCGATGTTGAGCACGCTGATCATGTTCTCGATCGTGCAGGGGCTGTATATGCTCCGCCGTGATGAAGAAAAAAAGAGCGGGGAGAGTACATATGCGGTGCCGGGAGCTTACCGTACCGGTTATGCACCGGATGGCCGCTATACGCAGAGGAATCCCATGCAGGGCAATGGCTATATGCAGGGAAACGCCCCACAGGGCAATGGTTACGGAATTTACAGCCGGGATGGCTACAGC
>CAYRKA010000052.1:6638-14463 GCA_964424785.1 uncultured Lachnospiraceae bacterium
GGGAAACGCCCCACAGGGCAATGGTTACGGAATTTACAGCCGGGATGGCTACAGCAATGACGGCTACGGATATGATGACGACAGCTATGATGATGACAATTATGGAGGCGTGCCATATGACGAAGAAGATCAGGAATGGCCGGAAGGACAAGACCCGTACCGGCGGTAGAATTCCGGTTAAGCTGAAAGAAGTCTATTTTGAGCAGGAACCAGAATCGGTAACTGGTAAGGGACGTAACACAGAGCTCGGAATTGTGACGTATGTCTTCGTATTCCTGTTTCTGATTATGATCGGTTATCTGGTTTACCTGAATGTCTGGAAGGCAGATGAGCTCAATTCCAGCTCTTACAATACGAAGCAGGATGCAAATACAGATAAATACATCCGGGGATCGATCCTTTCATCTGATGGGAATGTGCTTGCAAGGACTACCGTGTCGGAGAGTGGAGAGGAGATCCGCGAGTATCCTTACGCAAATGTCTTTTCCCATGTGATCGGTTATTCCTCGAACGGAAAATCCGGCCTTGAGTCAACCTGCAATTATGATCTGATGGATTCCCATGCGTCAGTCCTGACACAGCTGCGCGACGGGTCAGACGATGCCAAAATACGAGGGGATTCCGTTGTCGTGACGCTTAACGCGGCGCTCCAACAGTCCGCGTATGATGCGTTGGGATCCTACAATGGGGCGATCGTGGCGCTGGAACCGGATACCGGCAAGATTCTTGCGATGGTCTCGAAACCGGACTACGATCCGAACCAGATTGGTGAGATCTGGGAGAGCCTGATTACGGACAGCTCAAGCAGTGTGCTTCTGAACCGGGCGACGCAGGGTCTGTATGCGCCCGGGTCGACGTTTAAGATCCTGACGACGCTTGCTTATATGCGCCAGAAGCCGGGGGCCTACGGAAACTTCTCCTTCAACTGCGATTCCACGCTGACGGAAGGGGATGTGACGATCAACTGCTACAACGGCACAGCGCACGGCCAGGAAGACCTGAAGTCTGCTTTCGCGCATTCGTGCAATACGGCTTTTGCCAGCATCGGCAGGGAACTTGATAATGATGAGTTTCACTCTCTGTGCGAGGAATTCCTGTTCAACAAGACGCTGCCCGGTTCCCTGCAGCACAGTACATCGCAGTTTTCCCTTGACGGAGATTCTTCATATGGGGAGCAGATGACAACTGCAATAGGCCAGGGCAATACGCTTGTGACCCCGCTGCATATGGCGCTGCTGACATCGACGGTCGCGAACGGCGGTATCATGATGAAGCCGTATCTCGTTGACCATATCGAAACGTATGACGGGGACACAGTTTCAAAAAACAGCCCCTCAAAATACAAACGTCTGATAACGACTGAGGAAGCCCGCATCCTGTCAGAGTATATGCAGGAGACCGTGAAATCCGGCACAGCGACCGCGCTTGGCTGGTATGACTTTACAGTCGCAGGCAAGACGGGATCCGCTGAGTACGTCTCAAACGGCTACGAAGGGACACATTCCTGGTTCGTCGGCTTTTCAAATGTCGAGGATCCGGATCTCGTCGTCGTCGTGATCGCCGAAGACGGCGGGACAGGCAGCCAGACAGCTGTCCCGATCGCGGCGCAGATTTTTCAGACGTATTACAGTACCAGGACGCCGCACTGAAAAACCGAATATGCAGATTTCCGGTTGCGCGTTTGCCAAAAAGGATGTATACTGGTGGCAGTCGTTAGTGACACAACGCAGACAGGAGGGATTGCAATGATTGAAGCAACGAGCTGTGGCGGTGTGGTGATATTCAGGGGGAAGGTACTTGTCCTTTACAAGAGCTATAAGAACAAGTACGAGGGCTGGGTCCTACCGAAGGGAACGGTGGAGCCCGGCGAGGATTTTAAGGAAACTGCTGCGAGGGAGGTCTTAGAGGAAACAGGCGTCAGAGCTTCCATCATCAAGTATATCGGGAAGAGCCAGTACAGCTTTACTGTGCCGGAGGACACGGTATCGAAGGATGTACATTGGTATCTGATGATGGCAGACAGTTACTACAGCAAGCCACAACGCGAAGAGTATTTTGTTGACTCAGGGTATTACAAATATCATGAAGCTTATCATTTGCTGAAATTTTCAAATGAAAAGATGATTCTGGAGAAGGCTTACAATGAGTATTTAAGTTTGAAAAAAAATAATCTTTGGGGAAGCCGTAAATACTTTTGAGACTGGATGCCGGCGTTCCGCTGCATGCGGAATGCCGGCTTTTCAGTGCACACAGAGAGGAGACGGATACTGTTGGATTGGTATCAGGCGCTGTATACAGGCACAAATGCGCACAAAAAAAGAGAGGAACTGATTCAAAAGCTGGAATCAGGGAAAACTTGCGTTAACGTCTATCTGATCACACTGCCGCAAGGCAGGGCGAACCAGCTGGAGATCATTCCTGCCTGGAATCTCAGATTCTGGTATCCGAAAAAAGACTGCCCGCCGGTGATCGGACTTGCCTGTGGGCGCGATGAAGCGCGGGAGCTGGTGCTTCGGATCACACAGGATGTACTGCAAAGGAGCGGCAGCGCCGATATCCGGGCATATTTTGAGCAGGAGATGAGGTAATCGGGGGAATATGCTGCATATTATTCTGGGTATACTAAAGGGAATCTTCATACTGATTGGCATTGTGCTTGGGCTTATTGCCGGTATGGTACTGATCGCCCTATTTGTCCCGGTCAGATACCGCGTACAGGCGACTAAGGAGGGCGGACGGGTGCAGGCAATGGCGCACATCACCTTCCTGCTTCATATCCTGTCACTGCGGATCATGGCCGGTTCCGGGGGATCGCCTCAGATAGCAGTGCGGATATGCGGGATTATGCTTCCGCTGCGCGGCAGCCGGAGACCTGCGGGAGATGGCCGCGACGCAGCTCATATGGATCGCGAAGCAAAGCCTGATGGCGGCGTGGGGAGTGCGGATGACGGAACAAAATCTGACGGGGACGGAATTGCCGGAGGCGTGGGGCGCACGTACAGTGAAACGGACGGGAAAGGTGAAGATGACGCGACCCGGGGAGATCAGTCCGGTGGAGCGCAGCCCAATCGCGGCACCGGCAATTCTGCGGAGACCCCGGGCACAGGCCCGCCGGATACGCGGGAGGATCCGTTATCCGTCCTCCTTCAGCGTCTGCACAGGTCCGCCGGACGTCTCCGGGCTATATTATACAGGCTACAGGCAGCTTGGAGACGGCTTCTGACTTTGCCGGAGCGAATGCGCCAAATATGGATGCGGCTGTGCCGTCTTGCTGAAAAACCGGGCGCGCTGCTCGCGTTTCTGCAGGAATATGAGGTAAATGCTATCCTGCGGGACAGTCTCGGATATCTGAGGCGGCTTCTGAGACATTACGCGCCGCGCCGCCTGAATGGCTGGCTGAAGTTCGGCACGGGAGACCCGGCGCTGACAGGAGAACTGACCGGCGTCCTGTACCTGCTCCTTCCGGCCCGCGCGGAAGGATTCTCGGTAGAGCCATGCTTTACGGAGAAGCTGTTTGAGACAGAGCTGGATGCAGCCGGGCATATCCGGGCCTGTCATCTGATTTCCCTGCTGTTCCGGGTGATTTCCGACCGGCGTGTGCGCCGCCTGATCCGGGTATACCGGGAACGGGATAAGCATTAACAGGTAAGATATACATTTTTGCTTAGAAGCGTGTTTCAACGAAAGGAGAGTAAACAATGGCTGACAATTTTCAGAGCACAGTGGAATCTTTATTCAAAGGGATGGAGAATTTCATCACAACCAAGACAGTAGTCGGCGATGCAATCACAATAGGAGATACCATTATCCTGCCACTGGTCGACGTATCGTTCGGCGTTGGCGCGAGCGCGAAGTCCGAGGAACGCAAAAACGCGGGCGGAGGCGGGATGGGCGGCAAAATATCCCCGAGCGCGGTGCTTGTGATCCATGATGGCACGACAAAGCTGGTCAATGTCAAAAATCAGGACAGCGTGACGAAGATCCTCGACATGGTCCCTGATTTCGTGAACAGGTTTGTCCCAGGCCGCAGCGGCAAAGCGGATGAAAGCAACAGCCCGGATGTCGATGAAGCGATCCATGAGGCATCGTCGGAGGAGACAACCTTCTAAACAACACCCTTTTGCATAGAATATAACGAAAGTGACTGTTGTATGTGCCGGCTAAAGATGCCGGACAACAGTCAGAAGGGCAGCAGGTGATGCCATGCGCAGGTTACTGGGATATACACTGTTCTGGATCGCAGCCGGTCTGATCATCGGGCTGTTTATAGAGAGCATCGTGGCGAGTATTTTCCTGATTCTCGGGTTGCTGCTGCTGGGATATAATCTGTTCCTTTGCTGAACACTGATACGGATTTCCTGATCTTCCTCTGTCTGTTGTGATCCGTGAGGTATTTTTGCGCTGTATGCACGAAAATCCAGGGGCTGAAAAGTCTGTGAGAACACGTAAATTTACATTGATTATTCTATGGCAAGAAGATATAATGAGGGAGGTAAAATTTGAGATCCGCAGATGCCGGAAGGGCAGCTGTGGGTTCATTACAAACGAGGAGGAGATTATGGAAAACTCAACTGAAGCTATCCGCGATGCGAGAAAACTGGGTGTACCGAAGCTATTGGTGCTGGGACTGCAGCATATGTTTGCGATGTTCGGCGCTACGATCCTTGTACCGATCCTGGTGAACAGCTATTTCCAGAGCGCGTGTGGGGAGCCTCTGACAAGAGGACTGACGGTATCGGTGACGCTGTTCTGCGCAGGGTTCGGCACACTGTTCTTCCATGTATGCGCGAAGATGAAGGTGCCTGCATTTCTTGGATCGTCATTTGCATTTCTCGGAGGTTTTTCTACCGTAGCGAATCTCAGCAGCGGCATTTATGAGGGAATGGGATCAAATGAAAAGGCCGCATATGCCTGCGGCGGCGTTGTGATAGCGGGGCTTCTGTATCTGGTCCTGGCCCTGATTATCCGTCTGGCAGGTGTGAAGCGTGTCATGCGTTACCTGCCCCCGGTAGTGACCGGCCCGGTCATTATCTGCATTGGATTAAGCCTGGCATCATCCGCCATCAGTAACGCGTCTGTCAACTGGTTCCTGGCGCTGGTGGCGCTTGCGGTCATTGTTATTTTCAATATCTGGGGGAAGGGGATGTTCAGGATCATCCCGATTCTGATGGGCGTGGTGATTTCGTACCTGGTAGCGGTGATCATGAATGCCTGTGGCATCTCGAACCCGGATGGTTCTGCGATTATTGATTTTTCCGCGGTTGCTTCTGCAAGTTTTGTAGGCCTGCCGCCGTTCCAGATTTGTAAATTTGACCTGACGGCGATTCTCGTCATGGCGCCGATTGCCATCGCGACGATGATGGAGCACATCGGGGATATGTCGGCCATCTCAGCGACAGTGGGTGAAAATTTCCTCGCGGATCCGGGGCTTCACCGCACGTTGATGGGGGACGGGCTGGCCACGGCTCTTGCGGGGCTGGTCGGCGGCCCGGCGAACACTACTTACGGCGAGAATACCGGTGTGCTGGAGCTCAGCCGTGTCTATGATCCGCTGGTGATCCGCATCGCGGCTGTCTTTGCCATCGTGATCAGCTTCATCCCTAAGGTATCTGCTATTATCAGTACGATGCCTGCGTCGATTATCGGCGGCGTCAGCTTTATGCTTTACGGTATGATCTCCGCGATCGGCGTGCGCAATGTGGTGGAGAACAAGGTGGATTTGACAAAGTCCAGGAACCTGATCATCGTGGGAGTGATCTTTGTATGCGGTCTTGGTTTTGGGGATGGCCTGACCTTCCGGATCGGCGCCGCGTCCATTACCCTGACCGCATTGGCTATTGCGGCGATTGCAGGCATCCTGCTCAATATCATCCTTCCGGGCAATGATTATGAGTTCGGCGCGAATCCCCGGGGAGATATGAGCCGGGGAGTCAGCATCCGCTCCGGGAAGAGCGGGAAATAAATGCCGATCATCCATGCCTGCCAGGATACGTTCTGCTCTGATACAGGCCCGGCGAACGGGCCGGGGATGACCTGGCACACAGAGCGGCCGGGAATGTGTTAAATTACGCTTGCATTTTTAATAGCATGGTGCTAGTATATAGAAAATATTCGGTGCTGATACTTTGCGATCAGGTAAAAGGGAAGCAGGTGTGAGTCCTGCACGATCTCGTCACTGTGAGCAGGGAGTGCGCGGCCATATTTGCCACTGGGGAACCGGGAAGGAGGCTGTGCATGAAGATCTGTGAGTCAGGAAACCTGCCGGATGTTGGTACAGGAAGTATTTCCAGATCACGAGTAATTGGTCGTACCTACACTTTGCGACAGCAGACCTTTTACTTTGCGGTAAAGGGTCTTTTTTTCCGCAAATTTTATTCCGGCAGACAACAGAACTGACGGTTCGCCTGCTTCCTTTTGGCAGGCAGCAGAGCTGATGATTTGCCTGTACGGATCCCCGGCTTCTGCCTGGAGCGGGCGGGGTGACAAACGCAAAAGGGGTTGACTTCGTGCCTGGGTTTTCCTGTATCTGAAACTGCTGATGCAAATTTTACATACATCAGGAACCCGAAATGTTCAGCAAAGGAGGACAAAATAATGAAAAAAAAGGCATGGAAGACAATTCTGATGGGAGCAGGCCTGTCGGCGGCCCTTGTGATGGGCACTGCGGCGGTGCAGGCTGAGGAAGCTGCGACAGAAGCCGCTACGGAGGCTGCTGAGGAAGCTGACGATGAGGAGAATTATGACACAGGAGACGCGAGCCTCGACAATATCCGCAACCAGGATGAGATCGGTGAGAATGAGCTGCTGGTGCTGAGCTTCGGCACAAGCTTCAATGACAGCAGGCGTCTGACGATCGGCGCCATCGAAGATGCGATCGATGAGGCGCTCCCGGATGAGTGGTCCGTGAGACGAGGCTTCACGGCGAATATCGTGATCGACCATGTGGAGAGACGTGACGGCATCCACATCGACGATATCAACGAGGCGCTGGACCGCGCATGGGACAATGGCGTCAAGAATCTTGTCGTACAGCCGACCCATCTGATGAATGGCCTTGAATACGATGAGATTATGGACAAGCTTGCAGAGTACGCGGACGCGTTTGAGAATATCGCGGTAGGTGAGCCGCTGCTGACCTCTGATGAGGATTTCGACCAGGTGGCGGATGCGATTATTGAAGCGACGGCGGAATATGACGACGGCGAGACGGCGATCTGCTTCATGGGGCACGGCACAGAGGCCGAGTCGAACGAGGTTTACCAGAAGATGCAGGATGTCCTGACAGATAAGGGCATGGAGAATTATTATGTCGGTACGGTTGAGGCGACCCCGTCTCTCGACGATGTGCTTGCGGCGGTTCAGGCAGGCGAGTACAAGAGAGTTGTTCTGCGTCCGCTGATGGTTGTTGCAGGCGATCATGCGAACAATGATATGGCAGGCGACGAGGATGGCTCATGGAAGACGGCGTTCGAGGGCGCAGGTTATGAAGTAGTGACTGTGCTCGAGGGGCTTGGCCAGATTCCGGCGATCCAGGATCTGTATGTAGCGCATGCACAGGCAGCAGTTGACAGCGTTCAGGAGTAATGGATGAGGTCTGCCGCAAGCCGCGCCGTCCGATCAGACGGTGGCTTGCGGCAGTTTTTTATGCGCACGCCCGCGAGAGGTATATTGCTGCTGACGCAGCACGCGGGCTGCGCGGGCGGATAGGGTCGATGGCTCGCCCCTATCCGATTGGAAAGGAGATTGTGATGAAAAGGATGAAATACGCGGTATTGTTTACCGCCGCCATGTTGATGGCGGCATCGGTGCAGCCTGCGGCCTGTGC
>CAYRKA010000053.1:0-3743 GCA_964424785.1 uncultured Lachnospiraceae bacterium
CCGTGCAGGAGATCGGCGTGCGCACCACCAAGATCGTGGATCCCGGGCAGAATGTGAAGATCATCAGCAACAGTTCGGTGAGCGGCGTCATCAATATGACCAGACAGACGTCCTTCTGTTCCTGCGATGTGGGCATCGAGTATGCGGAATCCCTGGAGCGCGTGGAGAGCATCCTGGCGAAGGAGCTTCCGAAGATGAAGGAAACCCTGCCGGCGATCCTCGACGGCCCGTTCTACAAGGGTGTCGTTTCCCTTGGGGACAACAGCGTCAATATCCGTATTGTCGCCCAGTGTAAAGAAAGTGATAAAGCTCAGCTTGGCCGTGACCTGAACCGCCAGATGAAGCTCCTCTTCGATAAGCACGACATCAATATTCCGTTCCCGCAGGTGGTGATCAACGAGCCAAAGGAATACCAGCAGGCGACTGCGAAGGAAAAGCAGATCGCGAACCAGTTTAACGAGCAACAGAAGGAGCTGACAAAAGATATACAAAAAGAAATCTGACATTGCCGTATGCCGGGCTGCGTGCAGGGGCAGCCGATACAGGCCGGTTTTTCGGCGCCACAGGGAGTTCCGTATCCTATGGCATATGCGGAGCCTGCAAGCGGGAGGACATATCAGGGCACAGATGCGGGAGAGTATAATGGACGGGAAAAAGAATAGATTTACAGGCATCCTTCTGGCGTGCCTGCTGATATTGGCAGCGGGAGATGCATCCGCGGAGCAGATAATCAATGACGCAGGGATCGCGCCGGACAGCTATCAGGCGACGCTCGGTCAGGTGACTTCCCGGATCCGGCAGGCGGGCACAGCCGGGGAGCGGAAGGCCGCTGAGGAAATCGCGCAGGTTTTGCGCGGCTATGGATATGAAGTGACGGAACAGGAGTTTACATTTACGGAGGAGCTGTCCGGCACACAGGATTCGGACCAGGCGGTGAATGTGATTGCGGTGAAAGCTGCGGACCAAACCCCCAATGGGGATATCCTGGTAGTGTCCGCCCACCATGACAGCAAGGAGTGTACTGTGGGTGCGGATGACAACGGCTCCGGGGTCGCCCTTTTGCTGGAGCTTGCGGGGGCACTGAAGGATGTCCCGACGGATACGGAAATCCGTTTCATATCCTTCTCCGCAGAGGAGGAGGGCCTGAAGGGCTCCAGGTATTATGTCTCTTCGCTGAGTGAAGAAGAGCGGGAGCACATTGTGGGAGATATACAGATCGATATGGTCGGCCATTACCTGACGGACGGAGTGCGGGCCAGTACGGTATCCGGCGGCGGGAACCTCCTGCAGGAGCTTCTGCTGCAGGCTGCGGATGGAGCAGCGGAGGAAGGGGCAGCCTGGATGGCCGGGACGGAGACGGCGAGTGACCACGCCGCGTTTGCCTTTGTGGGGATCCCGTCCGTACTGGTGACCCAGGACAGCCTGGGGAGCGAGAACCATAAATTCAGCGACCGCCCTGAGATCATTGATGCTGCCAAAGCGGCAGAGACGGGGAATGTAATTTTGTCAGTGCTGCGGGATATCATGTCGGAGGATACGCAGAGCCTGTGTGAGAGCTCCCGGGAGAGCGATGCCGGGAACAGCGTCCACACAGTGACGGACAACACGCCCATCCTGTTTGGGGCGGAAAAAGGTGATGTGGAGGTAAAGTTCGGCGCTTCCGGCGTATTTGAAAAAGAGGAATACGACGGGGAGATGGACTGGTATTTTGAACACTATATTGTCCCGGCACGGTGGTTCGGATGGGCTGAGGAAATCCCCACGGATTTCGTCTACCGGGAAATGGACAACGGTTCCCTGTTCCTGGAGGATGTGTACCTGCGTACCGGCGAAGCGGGACTTGCGGACGAAGAAGTGAAGCAGCGGCTGGACGCGTATTTTGGATCGGAAGAAAATGACACAGATGAAGCAGCGGCTGATGACGGAGAGACACTTTTCTGGGGTTCCGACCAGGTGGCGGAGAATCTGGTCTTGCGCCAGTATCAGCTCGCGGAGCAGGACGGCAAGACAGTGCTCCAGGTACTTCCCCTGTTCCACAGCGGCCTGGGGGTGGACCTTCAGACTGTGGAGTTTGACGCGGGCCCGGAGGAGTATGAGGCGGCAGGCGATGCGGCTGACAGAGCCGTTTTTGAGACCCTGCACAAAATCGTGCCGGCGGACGACCCTTATATTGGCCGCCTGATCTCTTGGACGGACGGCTACAGCTATATCCTGGGGACCTGCAGCGCACAGGATGAAATGACGGCGGACAGCTTTGACATCCGGATAGATAAATATGATTTTTTTGATGAAGAGGGGAATTGCCTGGATGTATACAAAATGCTTGCCACGATGGTACATGAATACGGACATGCCCTGACCCTGAACGCGGGACAGATAGAGGTATCCGTTCTTGAGGAAGGCTTCTCTTATAATGATATCAGCATTTATAAAGAGGATTCTTATATGAAAGCATATTATGATCGGTTCTATGAAGGGGAAAAGTGCCGGGAATATGCGTTTTATCCGGAGGATTACGTAGACGAATATGCCGGTGAGTCGGGGATTTATGAGGATATCGCGGAAACCTTCATGGTATTTGTTACCGGCAGCGAGCCGGATGAGGCGTCCGTGGCGGCTGAAAAAATCCGCTTTTTCTATGAGTACCCGGAGCTGGTGGGGATCAGGCAGTATATCCGGGACAACTTCGGCTATCCCGAAGAATAAAACGGCTGAAAGGGGGAGTATTTGTGGAACTGATACATACAACGGAGCAGCAGCATATGGGACGGGTCGGCCAGGTAAAGATTTACGTTGGCAAGCAGTTCAGGATGTTCATCCACGAAAAGGGATGGAAGGGACTGGTCATGGCGGCGGTTATCGCTTACATGGTGGCCTATGTGGTTGGGAGCAATATGTTCGTGAACATGGAAGGGACGAAGATCGGCTCGCTGGCGTTCGTTTGCTGCTGTATCTGGAACGGATTCTTTAATTCCATCCAGGTAGTCTGCCGGGAGAGAGGGATCATCAAGCGGGAGCACCGCACCGGCCTGCATATTTCGTCCTATATTGCGGCGCATATGATTTACCAGGCGTTCCTGTGTTTCCTCCAGGTCGTGATCTCCCTGGCTGTGTATGCGTTTGCGGGGATTTCCTTCCCGAAACAGGGGTTGATCATTCCGTATTTTATGCTGGAGATCGCCATCTCCCTGTTCCTGATCACCTATGCATCGGATATGCTGGCGCTGATGGTATCCTGTATTGTGAGGACGGCCACCTCCGCCATGACGATCATGCCGTTTTTGTTGATTGTCCAGCTGGTGTTCGCAGGGGTGGCGTTCCCGCTCCGTGGGCTGCCGGAGAAGATTTCGAGCGCTACAGTCAGCAAATGGGGGATTTATCTGGTCTGTACGGAAGCGGATTATAATGCGCTTCCGTCCATCGCGCTGACCAAGAGCCTGAAGCAGTTTGAGGCGATAACGGTAGTCAAGGAGATCTATGAAGCCCTGACGCCGGAACAGAAGCTGGATCTGGAGTATTATACGGCGCAGTATATGACAGTGGAAAAATACAACTATGAGACGGGCAATATCCTGAGGGAATGGGGGATCCTGCTGGCGTTCGCCCTGGCTTACGCCGGGATCGGGATGCTTTTCCTGGAATTTGTGGATCACGACAAGAGATAGGGGCGGCAGCGGCTTCGCCGCTGAAATACCTTGCGTCCTTGTGTGTAATCGGATAGGGGAGATTCATCGACCCTATCC
>CAYRKA010000053.1:3843-13044 GCA_964424785.1 uncultured Lachnospiraceae bacterium
GTCTGCGCCAGGGCGGCAGCGGCTTCGCCGCTGAAATACCTTGCCGACCTGTGTGTAATCGGATAGGGGAGATTCATCGACCCTATCCGTCTGCGCCAGGGCGGCAGCGGCTTCGCCGCTGAAATACCTTGCCGACCTGTGTGCATAAAAAGAAATCCCGGACAGTCAGCGGTTCAGTGCCTCGAATTTTTGGATGAACTCGTCTGCCAAGTTCTCGCCGCCCTCGTCTTCCCTGTTGACCCGCTTGACGATCCCTTCCATGGAATCGACATCGAAGAATTCTTTCGCCTCGTCGATCAGGCCGAAGAAAGCCAGATGCCCCGCATTATCAGAAGGGCTTTTGGCCAGCACGATCACTTTGTCAAAAAGATCGGAAACCCGGTCCGGAGAGTGGGTGATCACCAGTACGATCTTCTGTTGGTCGGCGATACTGCGCAGATTTTGCATGAGAGAACGCGCCATAATGCCGTCGAGCCCGGAATCCGGCTCATCCAGGAAAAACAGGCTGGGATCTGAGATGAATTCCACAGCGATAGAAAGACGCTTCCGCTGCCCGCCGGAGAGTTTCTCTACAAGAGTATGCTTCTCCGTGTCAAGCCCAAACATTTCCAGGACCTGGTCGATACGCCGGAGGCGTTCTTCTTTTTTGATGTTCCTGGGGAGTTTCATTTCCGCAGCGTTTTCCAGGGTATTGTAGACAGTATCGTTGTCGCGCAGCAGGTCCTGTTGGGGGACGAAACCGATCTGGTACTTCATTCCGTTGTAATCCCGGTAGATATCACGATCCCCCTCTTTGATGACGCCTTTGGCTTTTTCGTAGCCCATAACGGCATTGACAAAGGTGGTCTTCCCGGCGCCTGAGCCGCCTAGGATCAGCACCATTTCGCCGGGGCTGATGGTCAGGTCGATGTTCTCAAGGAGGATTTTTTTGCGGAAAAGATTCCATACGCTGCGCTCCTCAATATGTACCATCAGCTTGTTGGCGGAGGATTCCCTGTGGCTGTAGATCAGCTCATCCCCATTGTAGAAAAAGAGGGTGTTCCCGATGCGGAGGATGTCCTTGGTCTTGAGCAGGGTGTCCGCCTCAATTTTTTGGTTATCCAGGAAAACGCCGTATTTGGTGTTGTCGTCATGGAGATACCAGTGCCCGTCCTTATGGTACAGCGCGGCCCGGTGCCGCGGCAGGTCAGGGATGGCGATACTGCCCCCGGCGACCTCGCTGTCGGCCGTCTCTTCTTCGTGGCGGCTGATGTAATAGGTGCTGGTGGTTTCCTCCAGGCTGATGGTGCGCCACTCAAGCTGCTCCAGTGATCTGGTACAGAAAATGAGCGCCGCGACCTGATCGCTGTCATCGATGTCAAAGGCATCGCCCTGGATTTTCAGGATGTCGCCATTCTCCAACGGGCATTTGTCCCTGCCGGCCAGGGAGCCGGTACCCATGCGGATGCCGTTGAGGTAGGTGCCATTTTCGCTCTCCAGATCCTGGTAAAAATAACCGTTTTCGCCTTTTACAAACTTGCCGTGCATACGGGAAAGATACCGGGATTCGATCGTGAGGATACCGTCCCCCGCACTGCTGCCGATGATCAGCCCGTCTGTAAGGGGAACGATTTTCACATCGTGCGCCCCGGCATAGACAATCAGCTTTGCGGGTGCAAAAGTGGCGTCGTATTTTGCCGCTGTGCTTTCCGGATTACCGGATTTGTCCGATGAAAAGCCTGTTCCAGAGTCATGTTCCATAATTGCCGCTCCTTTCTTGGTTTTAAGCGCACGAGGGCGTAACGAAAACAGCTGCCTGGAGGCAGTGCGCCCTCGGCGCAGGCGGATAGGGCCGATGAATCTCTCCTATCTGATTATTTATGAATATTCTATCAACTGAACGGCGGTATCGTCAAGCAGAAAATAGATGGACAAAGCACGGTACCATCCGGGGCTCAGCTTTTGACTGGTAAATCATATAATGAATCATAATTGAGAAGGTACTGTACAGTTACAATAAATCATTCTTCAGGGAGGGAAAAAGATGAATAAAAAAGTATTTGCGAAGGGTTTTTGTTTCACAAAGGTGTTTATATTCTTTGTGCTGGGCTGTCTGATCGGGACATATTATGAAGAGATATTATGGTATGTCCGCACGGGCGAGAAAGTAGACAGGCAAGGGATGATCTATGGCCCGTTCAGCCCTATTTACGGCTTCGGGGTCGTGATTTTTGTAGCGCTCCTCGGTATGCATAATTCAGAGCGCAGCGTACTGAGGACATGGATTTACGGCTGCCTGATCGGAGGCGGGGCGGAGTACATGATGAGCCTGATCGCGGACAGGGTGTTTGGCGTGAAATTCTGGGATTACCATGGGATGTTCCTGAATATCAACGGACGGACCACCGTACCGTTCATGATCGCATGGGGCGTATTCGGGACAATCCTGATGAAGGTCGTTTATCCGTTTGTGTCCAAATGGGTGGAGAAAATACCATATAAGATCGGCCAGCCGGTCTACATCTTGCTGCTGCTCTTCATTGTATTCGACCTGTTTGTCACCTATGGCTCGCTGGGCCGTGCAGAGCTCCGCAAAAACGGCAAACCGGCCTATACCATTGTAGGCCGCCTGTTTGACCGATATTATGACGATGAGTTCCTGGCGGAGAAATTCCCGATCATGATGGGAGCAGACGAGGCGGGCGTGCCCGGGGAGACCAACCGGGAATCTGCGGCTCCCTTGGATGAGACAGAATCAGAGGACGGGACAACGGATGCCACTGAAGAGACAGGCACGGATGGCTGAGGCGGGGCAATGCCGCTGTGGACGGCGGCGGGAGGATTGCTATGGGAAATATGATGGATTATATAAAGTGGAGGGGAGATCTTAGTTTTGCGCACTCTCCCTTCAACCTGGTGGACAATCTTTTGCTGGCATACTTTGCGTATGTGAACCTGGATGGGATCGCCCGGCTGAAAAGCGGTGAAGGGATGACCCTGAAAGAAGCATCGGATGCGTTCTTTGAAATACATTCTGAGGAGGAACTGCAGGCGGACAGGTCTTTTATCCGCCTGGCGCCTTATCTGATGCGTGAAATGGCGGAGTCAGTCCGCTTCGGCGGCAGCATTGTGCGCAATTATATCAATCAGATCGTAACGGATGAGGAAATGCAGTTCAGTGCGGTGGAGCTTGTGTTGGATGACGGGAGTACCTATATTTCCTACCGTGGGACAGACGCGACTATTGTGGGATGGAAAGAAGATTTTAATATCAGCAACGGCGTGGTTCCCGCGCAGGAGGAGGCACTGTCCTATCTGAACCGGGTCGGGCGCACCAATACAGGTGTGTTGCGTGTGGGCGGACATTCCAAGGGCGGCAATCTGGCAGTCTACGCCGCGCTGAACTGTGACGCGGAGGTACAGGAACGGGTCCGGGCTGTTTACGATAACGATGGCCCAGGCTTCGCGGAAGGGTTCCTGGGAGAGGGGGCGGATGGGGAGATCCATTCCCGGATCGTCCGGATCGTCCCGGAGTTTTCGGTGATCGGCATGCTGCTGCATCACCCGGCGGATCCGCTGATCGTAAAAAGCTCTCAGAAGGGGCTGCTCCAGCATGATGCGTTCTCCTGGGGCATTATCGGCCCTGATTTTGACTATGCGGAGGATTTTGACCCCAGGGCGACAGAATTTAACGGCATCCTTGCCAGATGGATCTCCGATATGGATGATGAAAAGAGGCGGCGGTTTGTGGATGACCTTTTCTCGGTATTCCAGGTAACGGGCGGCGAAACCTTCTCCGACGTGGGAGAGGGCGGGCTCAGGAACGTGGGTCTGATGATCCGGCAGATCGAAAAGGTATCCCCGGATAGCCGGGCTATCATAGAAGAACTGGCCGCAAGCCTGTTCGCGGACTGGAAGCATTTGCTGTTTTCACAGAAAAAGGCGGCGGATACCTGATCACTTACCTTCGGGCATGGGAGGATTCCGGTTGCCGACACGGCGGTATAGTTCCGCAGACATCCCGTACTTCCGCAAGATTTTCTGTTTTTTTCACACAAAGCAGAAAATCTGTGCTATACTTTCCGTATAATTCCTGTAGATGGGATTCTATTGACGGATTATAGCAAAGGAATTGTGCTTGCATTTTCATGATAAAGAAGGATAGGAGGGATCTATATGGCAAAAAAGGTGATCGTAACGATAGGCAGGCAGTTTGGCAGCGGCGGCCATGAGATCGGGGAGAAGCTGGCAAAGAACCTCGGGATTAAGTTCTATGACAAGGAACTGATCAAGCTGATTGCGAAACAGAGCGGATTGTGTGAGAAGGTGCTTGAGAGCTATGACGAGAAGCCGACCAACAGCCTTCTATACTCGATTGTGATGGACATTTACCCGTCGGTGATGTATACGGGACCGACGATTGACCAGCAGATTTACCAGGCGAACTATGACACGATCCGGGGGCTCGGGGAGAGCTCCTGCGTGATTGTCGGGCGGTGCGCCGACTATATTTTGCGCGATTGCCCGGAGCTGGTCAGCGTGTTTGTGCATGCAGCGGAAGATTTCCGCGCGGAGCGTATCGCTGAGGAGTACCAGCTCCCGGATGCGAAGGTGCGCGATATGCTGGTGAAGACAGACAAGAAGCGTGCCAGCTACTACAATTTCCAGTCGGAGAAGAAGTGGGGCGCGGCGTCGAGCTACAATCTCTGCATCGAGAGCAGTTCAATCGGCATTGAGGGCTCGGTAGAGCTGATTACGAGCTATATTAAACACAGGGGGCTGCTGTAGGGGCGCAGTTTGAGGCGCAGGCGACCTGATTCCCGCAGTGTGCCGGGCGGAAAAAGTCCGGCGCACTGCGGGAATGTGTGTTACAGGGAGGATAATATGAGGGCAGTTGACAGACTTCTGAATTATGTAAAGATTCATACGGCAAGCGACGGCGGCAGCAGCACGGTACCCTCGGCGGCGCGCGAATTTGACCTGGCGCGGGTGCTTGCAGACGAGTTGAAAGCGCTCGGCGTGGAGGATGCGCGCGTCGACGACAAATGTTATGTGTACGCTGCGATCCCGGCGACGCCGGGACATGAGGACGCCCCGGCGATCGGCCTGATCGCGCATATGGACACATCGCCCGATTTCTGCGGCGAGTATGTGAAGCCGCAGGTGATCGAGCATTATGACGGAGGGGACGTCGCGCTCGGGACGAGCGGCCGCGTGCTCTCCGTTGCGGATTTCCCGCATCTGCCTTTGCTGAAGGGTCGCACGCTCATCACGACGGACGGGACGACGCTGCTCGGCGCGGATGACAAGGCAGGTGTGGCCGAGATCATGACAGCCGCGGAAGAGCTGCTGAAGGGAGAGATCCCGCACGGCAGGGTGTGTATCGGCTTCACACCGGACGAGGAGATCGGCAGCGGCGCGGATCATTTTGACGTGGAGGGCTTCGGAGCGGATTTTGCCTATACGTTGGACGGCGGCATCGAGACAGGGATTGTCTATGAGAATTTCAACGCCTGCAGTGCCGTGTTTACTGTTTCCGGTGTGAACATCCATCCGGGCGATGCGAAGGACCGCATGGTCAACGCTTCGATCGTCGCGATGGAGATCAACGCGATGCTCCCCGCATGTGAGAGGCCGGAGCATACGGAATCGTATGAAGGCTTCTACCACCTCTGTGCGATGGAGGGCAGCGTAGAGTCAGCAGAGCTCCGTTATATCGTGCGGGACCACGACGCAGCCTCCTTCGCTGCACGCAAGAGGACGCTCCGTATGATCGAGAAGACGATGAAGGAACGCTACGGTGAGGGCACGGTGAAGCTGACAATCACCGACCAGTACCGAAATATGGAGGAAAAGATCAGGCCGCACATCCACCTGGTCGACAACGCAAAGGCAGTGATGCGAGAACTCGGCCTCGAACCGGATATCGCCCCGGTACGCGGCGGCACCGACGGAGCCCGCCTGAGCTTCATGGGTCTCCCCTGCCCGAACCTCGGCACCGGCGGCTATGCTTTCCACGGCCCATACGAGCACATCACGGCGGAGGGCATGGATACCGCGGTGAAGATTGTGCTGGGGATACTGCGGAAATATAATTGCAAAGCACAGGGACTTCCGATTTTTAATTGAAGAATGAAAAGGACAGCGAAAACAGCCGCAATTCCGTCGTTGAAACTCCTTCCCCGATATGCTATAGTAAACGACGTAAATCATGTCGTTTCCTATAATGGATGCGCACGGCCGCAAGAGGGAAACAGCCGCCTTTGGCGGCATACGGCCGGTGCAAAATGAAACGGTATGTGTAAAAAACCAGAAAGATACAAGGAGCAGGAGCAGATACTATGCTGAAATACCGCATAAAAACATTATTTAAGTATAAAGATCTGATTATAGAGCTTGTGCAGCGCGACCTGAAGCTGAAATACAGGCGCAGCATCCTGGGCTATGTGTGGAGCATCCTGAACCCGCTGCTGACGATGACTGTGCTGACGATTGTATTTACGGAAATGCTTGGCAAGAAGATCGAGAACTACCCCGTGTACCTGCTGACAGGCCGTATGATGTATGATTTCCTGAAGGTCAGCACGACGAACGCGATGAAATCCGTGACGGGCAATGCGTCCCTGCTGCGCAAGGTCTATGTGCCGAAGTATATTTTTACGCTTGCGAAGGTGACGAGCTCGATGGTGGACATGGTGTTTTCGTTCGGGGCGCTGCTGATTGTGATGATTGTGACGCACGCGAGGTTTTACTGGCAGATCCTGCTGACTCCGCTGGTGATCGTGCAGATCTATATTTTCTGCTGCGGGCTCGGTTTTTTCCTGGCGCAGCTCAATGTTTTCTTCCGCGATATGCAGCATATCTACGGGGTTGTGCTGACGGCGTGGCTGTACCTGACGCCGATCATGTATCAGATTGAGTTCTTATCGTCGGATCTTCTGCGGAATTTTGTCAAGATTTTCAATCCGCTGTATTACTATGTCGCGCAGTTCCGCGATCTCGTGTATTACGGGCGGATGCCGGGGCCGAGGATTTTCTGGGGAGGATGGCTGATTGCCTTCCTGATGCTGACAATCGGTATCTGGTCATTCCAGAGGTCGAAGGATAAATTTATATTGTATATCTGATGAAAGGGAGACAGGATGGGCGAATACGCGGTAGAAGTTGAACATCTGAAGATCAGGTTCAATCTGGCGAGCGAGAAGGTGGACAACCTCAAGGAATACACGATCAAGCTGATGAAGCGGCAGCTGCTGTTCCAGGAGTTTTTCGCACTGCAGGATGTGAACCTGAAGGTGAAAAAGGGGGAAGCGTGGGGTCTGATCGGCGTGAACGGCTCCGGCAAGTCCACGCTGCTCAAGACGATCAGCGGTATCCTGAAGCCGTTCGAGGGTACTGTGAAGACACATGGGAGCATCGCTCCGCTGATCGAGCTCGGCGCAGGATTTGACGGCGACCTGACCGGGCGTGAGAATATCTATCTGAACGGCATGGTGCTTGGGCATTCGCGGGCGTTCATGGAGGAGCATTTTGATGAGATTGTCGAGTTCGCGAACCTGAAGAAATTCCTCGATTCCCCGATCAAGAATTTCTCCTCCGGCATGAAGGCGAGGCTCGGCTTTGCGGTCGCGACGGTGGTGAACCCGGATATCCTGGTGGTAGACGAGGTGCTCGAGGTCGGCGACCTGCGGTTCCGCCGCAAATGCCAGGAGCGTATGCGGCAGATGCTTGCGGGCGGGACGACGCTGCTGTTCGTGTCGCACAATATCGATACGGTGAAGGGGCTTTGCGAGAATGCGGTCTGGCTGGACGGCGGCAGGGTGCGTATGTCCGGGCCTGCAGAGGAGATCTGCGAGCGATACCGGGAGGAGCAGGACCGCCTGACGCGCCGGAAGAAGGAGGAGAAGCGCGCGAAGCTGCGCGCTGCCGGGAAGAAGTACGACTACCTGATTGTGGGGGCAGGGCTGTACGGCGCTGTCTGCGCGCGTGAGCTGACGAGGAACGGCAAGCGCTGCCTCGTGATTGACAGGCGCAGCCACATCGGGGGCAATGTCTATACGGAGAATGTTGACGGGATCCAGGTGCACAGATACGGTGCGCATATTTTCCACACGGGCAACAGGCAGGTCTGGAATTATGTCAATAAGCTGGCGGAGTTCAACAATTATATCAATTCGCCTGTCGCAGTGTACCGGGATGAGCTTTACAACCTTCCTTTTAATATGAACACTTTCAGCAAGCTCTGGGGGCTCCGGAGGCCGCAGGAGGTGAAGGAGCGGATCGCGTCGCAGATCGCGGATCTCGGGATCACGGAGCCGAAGAACCTCGAGGAGCAGGCGCTCTCGCTTGTGGGGCCGGACGTATATGAGAAGCTGATTAAGGGATACACGGAGAAGCAGTGGGGACGTGACTGCAAGGATTTGCCGTCCTTTATCATCAGGCGGCTGCCGCTGCGGTTTACGTACGATAACAATTATTTTAATGACCGCTACCAGGGGATCCCGATCGGCGGCTACACGCAGATCGTGGAGAAGCTGCTCGACAATATCGACGTGATGACGGATACGGACTTTTTCGAGTACCGCAAGGATTATCCGGATATGTTTGGCAAGGTGATCTATACAGGGATGATCGATGAGTATTTTGACTTCTGTTACGGCCATCTCGAGTACAGGACGGTGCGCTTCGAGACAGAGCGCGTCGAGGAGGAGAATTACCAGGGCAACGCGGTCGTGAATTACACGGAGCGAGCGGTGCCATATACAAGGATTATCGAGCACAAGCATTTCGAGCCGGACGAGGAGAGGCAGAATCCGAAGCCTTATACGATTATTTCGCGTGAGTACTCGGCGGAATGGAAGCCGGGCATCGAGCCGTATTATCCGGTCAATGACGCGAAGAACAACGCACTCTATGAGAAATACAGGGAGCTCGCCGCGCAGGAGAAGAATGTGATCTTCGGCGGACGCCTCGGGCAGTACCGTTACTATGATATGGACAAGGTGATCGAGGCGGCGCTCGCGGCCGTTGAGGAGGAGCTGAAGTTTCACCTATGAGTGCAAAGCAGTATATGAAAATGTTTTTGCAGAATATCGTGCTGCCGCTCCTTTATGCGGTGTTCCGGCTCGCTCCGGTCCGTCGGGGCTCTGTGATTTTTGCGGACGCGCACCATGAGGAGATGCCGTTTTCGATGCGGCGGGTGTACGAGGAGCTGTGCCCGGG
>CAYRKA010000053.1:13144-14445 GCA_964424785.1 uncultured Lachnospiraceae bacterium
ACCATGAGGAGATGCCGTTTTCGATGCGGCGGGTGTACGAGGAGCTGTGCCCGGGACGGGCGTATGCGGAATGTGCTGAAGCAGGGCAGGAGAAGGAAAGCTGTGCCGACGCGGATCGGCAGCATACGGATTGTGCCGGGGCAGTGCGGGCGTATGCGGATCCAGGCGGGAGAGATGTCAGATGCTTTGTCTGCGACTTCAACAGGCTTCCGTTTGGGGCGATGGCGCGCTTCCTGGTGAGGTTTATGAAAGCGTATGCGACGGCGGAATATGTGTTTATCTGCGACTATTTCCTGCCGGTGGCATCGTGCCGGAAGCGTCCGGAGACGACGGTGGTGCAGCTCTGGCACTCCTGCGGCCTGATGAAAAAGATCGCGTATGATGCGAAGGATGATATTCCGCGGAATTATCACGGAGATATGTATGGCAATTATTCTTACCTGACGCTCAGCTCGCAGGCGTGCGTCGCGGTGCATGAGCGGGCGCTGCGCCTGCCGCGGGAGCGGATTGTTGCGACCGGCGTCAGCCGGACGGATTACTATTTTGATGAGGAATGGAACAGGCGCTGCCGGGAGAATTTTTACAGGCAGCATCCGCAGGCGAAGGGGAAACGGATTGCCCTGTGGGCCCCGACCTTCCGTGGGAATGCGGCGCATCCGTATCTGGAAGGGCTTGCGGAGCTGCAGGAGACAGCGAAGACGCTTGCGTCGGACTGGTTTTTTGTGATTAAGGCGCATCCTCATGTGGACGCGCATGGGCGCGTGTCGAATTGCGCGATCCCGACGGAGGAGCTGCTGCCGGTTGCGGACGTGCTGATCACGGACTATTCGTCAGTGCTGTTTGATTATCTGATCTACCGGAAGCCTGCGGTGCTGTTTGCACCGGATCTGGAGCAGTACGAGGCTCAGAGAGGGTTTTATATTGATTACCGTGCGATCCCGTTTCCGCTGGTGCGGACGGGGGAGGAGCTGGGGCTGGCTGTTCTGCGAAGTGAGGAATGGGTGCGGGAGCACAGGCAGGAAATTGACTGCTTTGCGCAGGAATATACAGGAGCGTGCGACGGATATGCGACGCAGAGGATCCTGAGGCTGGTCGGGCTGCGCTGCTGAGAGATGTGAGGACAGGATAGGATACGTATATGGGACAGTCAGATGCACGCAGGGGATGGCTGCATATGCCGATACATATTAGATGAGGAGGGGCAGGCATGAACATTGCAATTATATTTGCAGGGGGCAGCGGGGTCCGCATGGGTGCGGGCATTCCGAAGCAGTTTCTGGAGATCAATGGGAAGCCGATCC
>CAYRKA010000054.1:0-8563 GCA_964424785.1 uncultured Lachnospiraceae bacterium
TAAGCGGTTTATCTTATCTTATGAAAACTGCCGCTGAAAAGTGCTTTTCCACATTTTATTTCAAGTCTTCTGCGTCTGTCGATAAAGGAAAGTTTACACACGCCTTCGCAAAATATCATACAATTCAGGGTCCCTGGAACCGCTGCCCGCCTGCATGGCAAAGGTCGCCGCATTCCCGTCGCCGTCCACCGGCTCCAGTGCCACCCACAGCTCCTGCTTCGGGTGCGGGGCGCTCTCCTGCTCATGGCCATCCGCGTCGCGGATCGAGCGGACCATGGCCTCAATATTGCGGCCGTCTGGCTTCATGATCTCGATCTGCTCTCCGACGGAGAATTTGTTGCGCTGCGAGATTTTGCAGCGGCCATCGGCGCCGACTGCCTCGACCGTGCCGAGGTAGACAGCTTCCTTTACGTAGGTGCTGTTCTCGTAGATCTGCGATTCACTGCCCGGCTTGCCATAGAAGAAGCCTGTTGAGAACTGGCGGTAGGTACAGCTCCCGATCTGGCTGCGGTACCAGTCCATGTGCGCGGCGTAGAGCGCCGGATCCTTCAGGTAATCGTCGATCGCCTTGCGGTAGGTCCGGGCGACCGTCGCGACATAGAGCGCCGTCTTCATGCGCCCCTCGACCTTGAAGCTGTCAATCCCGGCCTGCATCAGATCCGGGATATGCTCAATCATGCAGAGATCCTTTGCGTTGAAAAGAAAGGTGCCGCGCCCATTCTCTTCTACCGGCATATATTCGCCCGGCCTCGTCTCCTCCACAACGGCATACTTCCAGCGGCAGGGATGCGTACATACTCCCTGGTTCGCGTCGCGGCCTGTGAAATAATTGCTCAGCAGGCAGCGTCCCGAATACGATATGCACATCGCGCCGTGGATAAATGTCTCGATCTCCATATCGTCCGGGATATGCGCACGGATCTCCCGGATCTCCTCCAGCGACAGCTCCCGCGCCGAGACAACGCGCTTCGCGCCCTGCGCGTACCAGAAGCGGTACGTCCCATAATTGGTATTGTTTGCCTGCGTGCTGATGTGGCGGTCAATCTCCGGGCAGACGCGCTTCGCGATATCAAAGATACCGGGATCGGCGATAATCAGCGCGTCCGGCTGCGGCTTCATCGCATGGAGCTCCTCAAAATACGCCTCCGCCCCGGCCAGGTCGCCGTTGTGCGCCAGGATATTCGCCGTCACATATACCTTGACGCCACGTTCATGCGCAAAGGCGATCCCTTCCGCCATCTCTTCTATTGTAAAATTCTTCGCCTTCGCGCGCAGCCCGTACGCTTCTCCGCCGATATAGACGGCGTCCGCGCCGAAAATCACCGCCGTGCGCAGGACCTCGAGGCTGCCCGCAGGCACCAGTAATTCTGTTTTTCTCATCTGTTTCACGATTCCTCTGCCGGAATTTCCTGCTGTTTCACTGTCACCGCCGCACCGTCACCGACCGCCACGACCGACGTGAGCAGTCCCGGGGTATGCTTCAGCACATAGAGGTATTCGCGCATCCGCTTGTAGATCGTGCGGTTGCGCCGCTCCACAGCATAGTGCGACTCGATGATGTCGCCGTCCTGCAGTACATTGTCGGAGACAAGCACGCCTCCCGTGCGCAGCAGGCGCAGCACTTCCGGCAAAAAGGACAGATACTGCCCCTTGGCTGCATCCATGAAGATCATATCGTATGGCTCATCCAGTGTCTGCATGACCTCGTGCGCATCCCCCTCAAGCAGCGTAATCCGCCGCTCCATCCCGGCACGTGTTATATTTTCACGCGCCTGCACAATGCGCTTCCCATAGTTCTCAATCGTGGTAATCCGGCAGCCGTCCGGCGTATTCGCCGCCATCAGCAGTGCGGAAAAACCGACCGCCGTCCCGACCTCCAGGATCCGCAGGGGGCTGTGGATTGCCAGAAGTACCTTCAAAAATGCCTGCATATCCTGGCGGATCACCGGCACTCCCTGCGCAAGCGCAGTCCGTTCCAGCGCATCAAGGAACGGTCCGTTCCCGCTGTCAAGCGAATTGATGTATATGGACATCCGCTCCTGTACAATCATGCCGCACTCCGGCCCCCTTCTGTTCATTTATAGATCCGCCGGACGTAACTGCCCCATGCCTTTACAATCACGGCCGGACATTCTCTACAGCTTTACTCCTTCCGCCACCCAGCCCGTGTCGAGATCCACCGATTCTGCGATCTCCATTGAGATCTGCTGGATCAGGCGGCACATATGCAGCTCTGACTGCAGGAAATCGTTGACAAGCGGATTCTTGCGGAATTCCTCATAATCACGGCAAAGCCGCTCCTGTTCCCCGTACATATCAAGCGGCTCCTGCGAGTTCTGCACCTCAAAAATATGACGGCGGAACTGATTGATCTCCTCCCGGAGCTTTGGCTGTTCCCTCACTTTGTCCCGGATCTGCCCAAACTCACGGTATTCCTCGCTCTCCAGAAGCGCCCGGATCAGCTTTTTCGTACAATCCTGTATCTCATTCATGGCTGCTACTCAACTTCCATAATAATCGGTAAAATCATCGGGCGGCGCTTCGTCCTCTTCCAGAGGAAATCCCCGAGCGCGTCACGCATCTCGTTTTTCATCCTGCTCCAGTCCGTAATGTGATGAGATGTACAGCGCTCCAGCGCTTCCTCAACGACGCCGCGTGCCTCATCCATCAGATCCTCCGCCTCGCGCACATACACAAAGCCCCGGGATACAATATCCGGCCCCGACAGGATCCGGCCTGTATATTTCTCGAGCGTGAGCACGGCGATCACAATACCGTCCTCCGCCAGGTGCTGCCTGTCTCGCAGCACGATGTTGCCGACATCCCCGACACCCAGGCCATCCACAAGGATCGATCCTGTCTGGATATGGCCCGTCACCCTCGCAAAGCTGTCATCCATCTCCAGCACGTCACCGGCCCTGAGCATGAAAATATGGCTGCTGTCAAATCCGAGTTCCTTCACAATCCCGGCCTGGGCCTTCAGGTGGCGGTACTCGCCATGGACAGGGATCGCGTATTTCGGGCGCACCAGAGAGTATATCAGCTTGATCTCCTCCTGGCAGGCATGACCCGACACGTGCGTATCCTGGAAAATCACCTCCGCGCCCTTCATCGACAGCTCATTGATTACCTTGGAGACTGCCTTCTCATTACCCGGGATCGGGTTCGAGCTGAAGATGACGGTGTCGCCCGGCTTGATGCTGACCTTCTTGTGCATATTGGAGGCAATCCGTGAGAGCGCCGCCATCGACTCTCCCTGGCTGCCCGTCGTGATCAGCACCATCTGCTCATCCGGATAATTTTTCATCTGCTCCAGCTCGATCAGCGTATTGTCCGGAATGCTCAGATAGCCCAGCTCCGACGCCGTCGAGATGACATTGACCATGCTGCGCCCCTCAATCACGACCTTACGGCCATACTTGTACGCGGAATTGATGATCTGCTGCACACGGTCGACGTTCGACGCAAAGGTCGCGATGATGATACGCTGGTTGCTGTGCTCCGCAAACAGGTTGTCAAACGTCCGGCCGACTGTCCGCTCCGATGCCGTGAAGCCCTTACGCTCCGCGTTCGTGCTGTCGCACATCAGTGCGAGGACGCCCTTCTTGCCGATCTCAGCGAAGCGCTGCAGGTCGATCGCGTCGCCGAATACCGGCGTGTAATCTACCTTGAAATCTCCTGTGTGGACGACAGTCCCCGCCGGTGAATAAACAGCCAACGCAACCGCATCCTGGATGCTGTGGTTTGTCTTGATAAATTCGATACGGAACTCCCCGAGATTGATCGACTGACCCGGCTTGACCACCTTGCGCTTCGTCGAGCGCATCAGGCCGCATTCCGTCAGCTTACGTTCAATCAGCCCCATCGTAAGCTTTGTCGCATAAAGCGGCACATTCACGTCCTTCAGAATATACGGCAGCGCACCGATATGGTCCTCATGCCCGTGCGTGAACACGAAACCCTTCACCTTGTCAATGTTTTCCTTCAGATATGTGACATCCGGTATCACGAGATCGATGCCAAGCATATCATTCTCCGGAAACGCCAGGCCACAGTCCACAACCACGATGCTGTCTCCATACTCAAATGCTGTCATGTTCATTCCGATCAGGCCAAGCCCTCCGATCGGGATCACCTTCAGCCTGCTGCTGTTATTCTGTTTGTTTTGTTCCTTTTTCAATCTGCACCTCCACAATTAATAATACAAATCTAAACCGGACTGCTATCCTGCACATCACGTGCCCGCAGTTCCGGCATCCACTTATTTTTCAGAGCTCAATATCCACGTCCTCTAAAAGCTCTGTAAAAATCTTTGATACTGCCTCCAGCTCGTTGTCATCCTCCACGAAGACATATCTTGCCTCCGCCTCGCCGTCCTGTGACAGATCCTTGAGAATATAAGCCTCCGCTTCCTCATCCTCCGTCTCAGTCACGAGCAGATAAGATACCCCATTAATTTTTGTTTCATCCACCACAAAGAACCCGACCGTCTTATCCTCTCCGTCCGGGCGAAACTCAATTTTATTCATGTGTAATCCTCTCAGCGCTGTCGAGATATCCCTGCAAAATATAGACAGCCGCAATCATATCCACGTATTCTTTGCGATCCTCACGGCGCACGCCGCTCTCCATCAGGGTGCGCTGCGCTGACACCGTCGTCAGCCGCTCATCCCACATCACGACCGGCAGCCCCGTCCTGCGCTCAAGCATCTCCTGAAACGCAAGTGTCTTCTCCGCGCGCTCCCCGACTGTATTGTTCATATTTTTGGGGAATCCAAGCACAATCTGCGTGACGTGATACTCCGCAGCCAGCGCTTCGATCCTCGCAAGTGTTCTCCTCAGCTTGTTCTCCTGGTCACGCCTGATGGTTTCGATTCCCTGCGCGGTGATCCCCAATGGGTCGCTGATTGCCACGCCGACAGTCTTCGAACCGAAATCAAGCCCCATGATCCGGATCACTTCTGTCCCTGCTGCCATGACTTGTTCTTGATGTATTCGCGCAGAAGCTCCTCCACCAGCTCGTCCCGCTCTACCTTCATAATCATGCTGCGCGCATTGTTGTGGCTCGTGATATAGGTCGGGTCGCCTGACATAATGTAACCGACGATCTGATTGACCGGATTGTAGCCCTTCTCAGCCATTGCATTGTATACGACATCCAACACCGTTTTGACTCTTGTCTCCGGGTCGGTATTGAACTTGAAGTATTGTGTATTGTTAATCTCTGCCATCTCTCCACGTCCTTAGCTTGTTACTATGAAAGCAACCTCATCTGCTATGCTCCATTCTAATATAATTCACAGAATAATTCAATCCCTTTTCTGCGGTTTGCTGCCAGGCTATCACAGTTCCCTATAATCTCGCAGGAAATACAGATGCGGCGCAGCCGCCTCTCCCAGCTTTCCCATGAGCACCTGGTTCCCATAATCCGCATCGGCCGGGACCGCCACGCGGATATATTCTTTTGTATAGCCGGTATAGTAATCGCGGCCCCCGAGCGTTATCCGCTCCTCAAACAGGGCTTCAACCGTACCGCCGGTAAACTGGCTCTCAAAGAAGCTGCGGTTGCTGTCGCCGAGCGCGATCAGGCGGTCGGACCGCTCAGCCTTGACGGATTCCGGAACCTGGCCAGGCATTTTTGCAGCGCGCGTACCTTCCCGGCGCGAATACTTGAAAATGTGCGTCTCGTAAAGGCGGAGCTTTGCCAGGAACGAGGCCGTCGTCTCAAACTCCTCCTCTGTCTCTCCCGGAAAGCCGACAATCACATCCGTCGTGATCGCCGGACAGCCAAACACCTGCCGGAGCAGGCCACATTTTGCCGCAAATTCTTCCGCGGTATAACGGCGGTTCATGCGGCGCAGCGTTTCGGTGCAGCCGCTCTGAAGCGACAGATGGAAGTGCGGGCAGAGCTTCGGAAGCTGCGCAATGCTGTGCGCAAATTCTTCCGTAATGATGCCTGGTTCAAGCGAACCGAGCCGGATCCTGCTGATCCCCGGGATCTCATGCACAGCACGGATCAGATCCAGCAGCGTCAGCCCAAGATCCACTCCATAAGAACTCAGGTGGATCCCGGTCAGCACGGCCTCCCGGCAGCCGTTTGCAGCAAGCGTCCGGACCTCCTGCAGCACATCATCAATCGCCCTGCTGCGGACTCTGCCACGCGCGTATGGGATAATACAATAGCTGCAGAACTGGTTACAGCCATCCTGCACCTTGATGCAGGCACGCGTGCGCGCCTCAGTCTGTGAAATGAACAGAGACTCATATTCTTTCGTATGGTTAATATCAATCCTGTCGATGACAGCCCTGCCCTCCGGTGGCGCATCCTGCCTGCCGGGTGCTGCGCCACTATCTGCAACAGAGGATGCGTCTTCTTCCCGCACCTCCTCATGCACAATATCACCATGTGGCCGCCGCTCCCCGAAGCGGTGCAGCGCCTCAACCAGCTCGCCCTTGCGGTTATTCCCGAGCACGATATCGACCGCCGAATCCAGTTCGACGGGCTGCCCGGCAGTCTCCACATAGCATCCGGCCGCCACAATTATGGCATCCGGATTCATCCTGCGCGCACGGTGCAGCATTTGCCGCGATTTCCGGTCAGCAATATTTGTCACGGAACAGGTATTGATCACGTACACATCCGCCCCCGGTGCGAACGGCACAATCTCATAGCCCTCTTTCTCCAGAAGCTGCCTCATAGCCTCCGTCTCATATGCGTTCACCTTGCACCCCAGATTATGGAGCGCCGCCTTTCTGCCCATCCGAATTCCCCGTTTCTCCCCAAAATATCCGCCATCCGGCATGCTTCCCAATTTTTTTTGTTTTCATCTTGACTTTTATATTCTCAGCCGTTAAGATTATGATGTTACTGTGAGTACAATAATTAACAGGAGGGTATAATTATGAAAACAGTTCAGATTTCATTAAACTCAATCGATAAAGTGAAATCTTTCGTAAACGACATCACGAAGTTCAACAATGACTTCGATCTCGTTTCCGGCAGATACGTTATCGATGCAAAATCTATCATGGGTATCTTCAGTCTTGATCTCTCAAAGCCCATCGATCTCAACATCCATGCAGAGGACAACATCGATGAGATTCTCAACGTTCTCTCTGCTTACATCATCTGATCCGCAATCTCAGACAGGGGCTGCCGCCACTTGTGCGGCAGCTCTCTTTTTATGCGCACAGGGCGGCACGGAAATTCCAGCGGCAAAGCCGCTGCCGCCCTGGCGCGGCGAGTAGGTCAGATTGCATCTTCCCTACTCGATTACACACACGGCGGCAAGGGTCGATAGCTCTCCCTTATCCGATCGCACGGGCCCTCACTCCACCCAGATCCGCTCTGTCGTCTCGATCGCTTCCTGCACCAGCTCGTCGATTTTCCCGGTCAGCTTCTGTTCAGAGCGCCTGATCACATTCAGGTTCGGTTTCGTCACCGGATGCTTCGCTACGAAAATCGTACAGCAATCCTCAAAGGGCAGGATCGATGTCTCGTACGTGTCAATTTTCTCCGCCACGTCGACGATCTCCTGCTTGTCAAAGCCGATCAGCGGCCGGAACACCGGGATCGTGCAGACCTCGTTTGTCGCGGCGAGGCTCTGCATTGTCTGGCTCGCCACCTGGCCGATGCTCTCCCCCGTGACCAGGGCAAGCGAATTCGTCTCCTTCGCAAAATGCTCCGCGATCCTCATCATATAGCGGCGCATGATGATCGTCAGCTCGTCATGCGGACACTTGTCGTATATATAGAGCTGGATATCCGTAAAATTCACCACATGGAGATTGATCGGCCCGGAATAATGCGCAATCTTTTTTGCCAGGTCGATCACCTTCTGTTTGGCGCGCTCGCTTGTATAAGGCGGCGCATGGAAATATGTCGCGTCAAGCTTGACGCCGCGCTTGCAGATCATGTAGCCTGCGACCGGGCTGTCAATCCCGCCGGAGAGCAGCAGCATCGCCTTGCCGTTCGTCCCGACCGGCATACCGCCCGGCCCCGGGATTACCCTGGAATAAATATAAATCTTCTCACGGATCTCCACGTGCAGCATGATTTCCGGTTCATGCACATCGACCCGCATCTTCGGGAACGCCTCAAGGATCCGGCTGCCGAGCTCACTGTTGACCACCATCGACTCGACCGGGTACGTCTTACGCGCGCGCCGCGTCACTACCTTGAAGGTCTGGCCGCTGATATCGTAAACATTGTCGAGAAAATCAATGACGTCATTCCCGAGCTCCTCCAGCCCCTTGTCCTCCGTCTTCATAACCGGGCAGATGCCGACAATGCCAAACACGCACTGCAGCGCCGCTACCGTCTCGTCAAAATCATAATTGCTCCCGCAGTCCACATAGATGCGCCCCTGCTCACGGTAGACGTCAAAGTCGCCCTCGACCTTCCTGAGCGCACGGCGAATCTGCTTTACAAGCGCGTCCTCAAACAGATGACGGTTCTTCCCTTTGATACCGATTTCTCCGTACTTAATTAAAAAACATTTAAACATTTTCCCGTTCCCTTTGCTATTTGCCTGCTGTTTTCATTGAATCGGATCGGGGAAAT
>CAYRKA010000054.1:8663-14321 GCA_964424785.1 uncultured Lachnospiraceae bacterium
TCAGTGGCGCGCATATCTGCGCAGCACCGGCAGCAGCTCCGAAAGCGCCTGCAGGCAGTAATCAATCTCTTCCTCCGTCGTGAACCGGCTGAAGCTGAACCGCAGCGTCGACTCCAGAAGCTCCGGCGCGAGATGCATCTCCTTCAGGACTGTGCTGACCGGGAGCTTTTTATTGGAAGAACACGCGGAACCGGCGGAAACGTAAATGCCGCGTTCCTCAAGCGCGTGGAGCAGCACCTCGCTGCGCACACCCGGAAATGCCGCGCTGACAATATGCGGCGCGCCGTCCGCACCTTCCGGAGAGTTGATGACAATCGGTCCGTCCTTTGCCGGTGCCGCACAATCTGATGCAAGCTCCTCCGACAGTCTGCGCAGCCCGTCCGTCATCCTCTTTTTCAGGTCAAGCAGATGCACCGCGTTCTCCTCGAGATGCGCACAGGCCTCCTTTGCCGCCTCGGCAAGTCCTGCCGCCCCCGGGACATTATCCGTGCCGGAGCGCATCCCCTTCTGCTGGCCGCCGCCGAGAATCAACGGGTGAAGCTTTGTCCGCTCATTCACATAGAGGAAACCGATCCCCTTCGGACCGTGGATCTTGTGTGCGCTGACGGAAAGCATATCAATCCCGCTCTTTTTCGGATAGACCGGCAGCTTCCCGTATGCCTGCACCGCATCCACATGGAACAGGATCTTCGGATTCCGCGCCTTCACAAGCTTTGCCGCCTCAGCGACCGGCTCAACCGTACCGACCTCATTGTTCACATACATCATCGATACAAGGATTGTGTCGTCCCGGAGCGCATTCCGAAGATCCTCCAGGCTCACACGTCCCTGATGGTCCACCGGGAGATACGTGACATGGAATCCCTGCTCCTCGAGATACTGCATCGGCATCAGTACCGCCGCATGCTCGACAGCCGTCGTGACCAGGTGCATCCCCGCCCGGCGGTTCGCCATCGCAGCGCCGATCAGCGCCCAGTTATTCGACTCCGTCGCCCCTGACGTAAAATAGATTTCCTTCTCATTTACCTTCATCGTGCGGGCAATCGTCTCGCGCGCCGCACGCAGATACCGCTCCGCCTCGACGCCCTTCATATGCTTCGAGGACGGATTCCCGTAATCCTCAAGCATTGTCTTCACAACAATGTCCGCGACAGAGGGCAGGCAGCGTGTTGTCGCGGAGTTATCTAAATATGCTTCCATATCCGACCTCATTTTCAAACATTCAGGCGGCCCCGCGGGGCTAACTGCTTTTGGGTTATTCCTGCACATAATCGAGGCAGGAACGGCTGCACACAAACGGGCGCACGTAAGTGTCCGCCACCGCTACGTGGGCCGGATGCTTCGCGTAGACCGCGATATCCTCCGCACGCTCAAACGTCGTCACGAGCGCAATGTCATGCGTGCTCGACGGAATCGGATCCGACACATAATACACGCTCAGCAGCCCCGGCACCTTGCCGACCAGGCTGCCAAGGTTCTCCGCCATCCGCGCCTTCAGCTCCGGACGCTGTTCCGGCGTGATCTCCTCCTTGAATTTCCACATAACGATATGATATACCATCCTGTTCTCTCCTTCCCCTGCTTATCTTCAACACTCACAGGCAACGTCCTGTAATGGCATATGGACTGTGGCCATACGAAACCCGTTCCTTCAAAACCATCCCATGAGCGCTTTGATTCTGAGAGCAACAGCTTACCCTTCGAGCCGGAACATCAGTACCGACAGCACTGCCATTCCCGCCGTCTCCGTCCGCAGGATCCGCCTGCCGAGCGTCACCGGCTGCAGCCCAGCCGACTGTGCCAACTCAATCTCCTCGGGGGCAAAGCCTCCCTCCGGGCCGATAAAGACCGCGACCGAATCCCCCGAATGGATGGATGCCAGGAAGCTCCTCGTCTCATCCATGCCCTTCGCGAGCTCATACGGGATCATTTTTTTATCGAAGGAGGATGCGTACTGCACTGCCTCCGGAAAGCTCATGACATACTTCACCTCCGGGATCACGAGACGCTTCGCCTGCTTCGCCGCGCTCTCGGAGATCGCATTCCATCGTTTGTGCTTTGTCTCCTCTTTCTTATGATCAAGCTTCACAACGGCACGTTTGGTCGCCATCGGGACAATCTCCGACGCGCCAAGCTCCACCGCTTTCTGGATGATCAGCTCCATCTTGTCCCCCTTCGGAAGCCCCTGGAACAGGCAGATCCTGGACGGGAGCTCCGCCCCCGTCTCTTCCACCCACATAATCTGCGCAGCCACATAATCTGCACAGACTTCTGAGAGCTCGCACCGGTACTCCCTGCCATCAGCGCCGCTGCTGACCGTGATCTGCTCTCCCGGCTGCATACGCAGCACATTGCGGATATGATTGACATCGCCGCCCTCAATCCGGATCTCATGCTCCCCGATCTGCTCAGGGCTCACAAAAAAATGATACATTGCGCCGCCCCTCCTGCTGCACTTCCATTTGCTTCACGCACAGCAATCCTGCCGTTTTTTTGCCGTCACCGACACCCAGTCATTCTGATGTGTCACCTCAACCACCTCAAGTCCGGCGGCCTTCACTGCGGCGACTACCGTCTCTTCCTTCTCATCGATGATGCCGGATGTGATATAGATCCCGCCCGGCTTCAGCTGATGCACAATCACGGGCGTCAGCGGCACGAGCACCTCCGCGAGAATATTCGCGACGACAATGTCGTATTTCCCATATCCAACCGCATCCTGGACTGCCCGGTCATCGATAATGTTGCCGAGCAGCATCTCCATGCTGCCCTCCGGGATATGGTTCGCCTCCAGGTTCTCCCCGACCGCCGTGACCGCGCACGGGTCGAGATCCGTCCCGACCGCATGATGCGCACCGAGCAGCAGTGACGCAATCGAAAGAATCCCGCTGCCTGTACCGACGTCAAGCAGCTCCGTCTCTGAAGTCACATATTTCCTGAGCTGGCGCATACAAAGCTGTGTCGTCTCATGCATCCCGGTACCAAACGCCGTCCCCGGGTCAATATGGATAATCATCTTGTCGCGGTCCTCGTCCCTCACCTGCTCCCAGGACGGGATAATCAGAATGTCATCGACATAGAACTGATGGAAATATTCCTTCCAATTATTTATCCAGTCCTTGTCCTCCGTCTGGCTCTCCGTGATCGTACCCTCACCAATATCGGCAAACATCCGCAGCCCGTCGAGCTCCTCCTTCACACGCGCAAGGATCTCTTCCTTGTCCGCATCCTCTTCCAGATAGAAGCTCAGATACGCAATCCCGTCATCCTCCGGCCCATCCGGCAGGATATCGACAAACATCTGCTGCTTGTCCGACTCCGAGAGCGGTACCTTGTCCTCAATCTCAACGCCCTCCACTCCTGCATCTGCCAGGGAGGAAATCACGATATCCTCCACCTCAGTCCTTGTCTTCAACGTAAATTTGTTCCAGCGCATAAACGTATTCAGCCTTTCCTGCCATTTTCCAATTATAAATTGTATCTGAAAGCATCCGCGCATACAGATAGTCACAGTTTATCATAATGCTTCTGAGAAATCAACATTTTGGGGGCAAGGTTGTATATTGCCGATCCTGCGAATCATTTCTAGAACCGCGAGATTGACGCCGTCATCGAGCTGCCGGACAATCAGTGGTGTGCCAATGTAAGAATCTTTTCTGGCAGAACACGGAAAAATCCCCGCTGCAAGGTCGAAGCCGACATTTGCGCGAGGATTATTCGAGATGCCAATAGGACCGCATTCTGTCAGATCTCTGATTCGATAGCTCTATAATAACCTGTCATTCCTCAAACGTCTCTTTGAGCTTATCCATGAAGCCCTTCTTCTTCGGCTTATCCTGCCTCTTATCCGCGGACTCTGCAGCCTGCCCGAGTGAATTGCCCGCCTCACGGTCAAAGTCGCGCAGGGCCTGCTTCGCTGCCTCGCTCAGCTTCGTCGGAACCTCAATCACAAGCGTCACATAATGATCGCCACGGACATTTTTATTGCGCAGCGACGGCACGCCCTTGCCCTTGAAGCGCACCTTCGTGTCGGTCTGCGTCCCCGGCTTGACGGTATACATGATATCGCCGTCGACTGTGCTGATGCGGATATCCCCGCCGAGCGCCGCCTGCGCGTAGCTCATCGGGACAGTCGAGTAAATATTCATATCCTGGCGCTGGAAGATCGGATGCCTGCCGACCACCACCTCGACGAGCAGGTCGCCTCTCGGGCCGCCGTTTGTACCCGGCTCGCCCTTCTCGCGGATACGGATACTCTGGCCATTGTCGATGCCGGCCGGTACCGTGACCTTGATCTTCCTGCGGTTGGAAATATAGCCGCTGCCGTAGCAGTCCGGGCATTTTTCCTTAATAATCTTACCAGTGCCGCGGCACTCCGGGCATGTCTGGACATTCTGCACCGTGCCAAAAAGCGATTGCTGTGTAAATACAACCTGGCCCCTGCCGCCACACTTCGGACATGTCTGGGGCGAGGTGCCTGGCTTCGCACCGGTACCGTGGCACTTCGGGCACTCATCCTTCAGGCTCAAATCGACATCCTTCTCACAGCCGAAGATCGCCTCCTCAAAGGTGATGCGTACGCTCGCCCGCACATTCGCGCCCTGCATCGGGCCGTTGGAAGTGCCGCGCCTGCGGCTGCCGCCGCCGAACAGGTCGCCGAAAATATCTCCGAAAATATCACCCATATCGCCGCTGAAATTGAAGCCGTCAAATCCGCCGCCCGGGCCGCCCTGCTCGAACGCCGCGTGGCCGAACTGGTCGTACTGCCTGCGTTTATCCGGGTCGCTCAGAACCGCATATGCCTCAGAAGCTTCCTTGAACTTCATCTCCGCTTCCTTATCGCCCGGATTCATATCCGGGTGGTACTTTTTTGCAAGGACACGGTACGCCTTTTTGAGCGTCGCATCGTCAGCGTTTCTGTCCACCCCGAGGACTTCGTAATAATCTCTTTTATTTTCTGCCATATAATACCACCTTACCCGACAATGCCCCTGAAGGATTTCCATCCTCCAGGGGTATTGCTGCTATTCCTGTTATCGTATTCACACTGCCAGCCTGCTTCTGCCCTGTCTGTGCCGGATGCGTCCGCCAGCCAGACAGGAACCTGATCAGACCTCTCTGTAGTCTCCGTCTACGACATCATCATCCTGCGGAGCACTGCCTGTGCTGCCTGTATTGCCTGCCGCGCCGCCCATATCCGGGCCTGCGCCTGTTGCTCCGGCCGCGCCCTGTGCCTGCTCGTAAACCTTCGCAAACAGCTTCTGGGCGCTCTCCATCAGCTTCTCCTTGCCTGCCTTCAGCTCAGCGATCTGGGCATCCGTCATCTCATCCGGGTTTGTCTTCGCTACAAGCTCCTTCAACGCGTTCAGGTCTGCTTCAACCGATGCCTTATCGGACGGATCGATCTTGTCGCCGACCTCCTCCATAGCCTTCTCAGTCTGGAATACCATCGCGTCCGCATCGTTTCTTGTATCGATTGCGTCCTTCTTCTTCTTATCCTGTGCCTCGTACTCGGCAGCTTCCTTCACGGCCTTGTCGATCTCAGCGTCGGACATATTCGAGCCGGATGTGATCGTGATGTGCTGCTCCTTGCCTGTGCCAAGATCCTTGGCGGATACGTTCACGATGCCGTTCGCATCGATATCGAACGTAACCTCG
>CAYRKA010000055.1:0-14241 GCA_964424785.1 uncultured Lachnospiraceae bacterium
GGTAATCAGGTAACTCCGGATATGCTACTGCGGATACTACGCTCAATGTCCACGCGTCGGCATCTTCGGAATAGGTCCACTCCTGTTCCTCGTTATTGGCGAGGTTCAACACTTCCTCAATGTATGCCTTCGTTTCATTGGCTCCTGCTGTTTCATTTGCTTCCGTACCTTCGCCTTCTGTGTTGTCAGCCTGCGCACTGTTCTGGGAACAGGCGCACAAACTGAGAACCATTGCAAAGGAAAGAAGCAGCGCACTGATTTGTCTGTTTCGCATGGGAAAAATCCTCCTGTATTTTTGATGCTCCCACTATACAGAAAAACATTGAACAAACCTTGAACAAATATTGAAGTCACAAAAAATTCACATGCTCCTGCTCATACTGCAGCATATACAGCTCATAATACCGCCCCTGCTTCGCCAGCAGTTCCTGGTGCGACCCCTGCTCAACAATGTGCCCATTCGACAGCACAATGATATTGTCCGCGTGCTGGATTGTCGACAGCCGGTGCGCGACAATCAGCATCGTGCCGATGGTCCGCATCTTCTCAAGGGAATCCTGGATCAGCAGCTCCGTCTCCGTATCAATATTCGCGGTCGCCTCATCGAGGATCATGACAGACGGCTTGTGGATGATCGTGCGCGCAAACGACAGCAGCTGGCGCTGCCCGGCGGAAAAATTGTTGCCGCGCTCGCGCACCGGCTCGTCAAGCCCCTTCTCCAGACGTCGGATAAACTGGTCCGCATTCACGTAATGGCAGACGCCCCAGACCTCCTCATCCGGGATATTCTCTTCCCTGAGCACGATATTGCTGCGGATCGTCCCCGAAAACAGGAAGACGTCCTGCAGCATCTGCCCGAAGTGGCGGCGGAGTGAGGCGATTTTGATCTTCCTGATATCGATCCCGTCGATCAGGATGCGCCCCTTCTGGAATTCATAATTGCGGCAGATCAGCGAAAGGATCGTCGTCTTGCCGGAGCCTGTCGCACCGACGAACGCCACCGTATCCTTCGCATTCACATGGAACGAGACGCCACGCAGCACCCACTCGCCCGGTATGTAGGAGAACCACACGTCCTGAAACTCGATCTCCCCGCGCACCTGATCCAGCTCCACGGCATCAGGCGCATCCACAAGCTTCGGCTCAATATCAAGAATCGAGAACACCTTCTCCGCCGAAGCGAATGCCGACTGCAACCAGTTGAACTGCTCCGCGAGATTCTGGATCGGGTCGAAAAATTTAGAAATATACATATAAAATGAAACAATCGTACCGCTTGTTATAGTCTGCCCCAGGAAGGACGTGTTGTTAATATAGCCCTTGCCGCCAAGGTAGAACAGGCAGAGCACCGAGCTGATGTACAGCATATAGACCAGAGGCCGGAAGATCCCGTTCACAAAAATCTGCTCCTGCTTCGCACGCCCAAGAGCATCGCTCTTCGCGCGGAACTCACGCATTTTCGCCTCCTCCCGGTTGAAGATCTGCGTGATCCTGATGCCAGAGAGGTTCTCAGACAGGTACGTATTGATATCCGTTGTCCTGTCCTTCACCTTGCGGTGCGCCCGCCTCGAAAACTTGCGGAAAATCACCGAAAACAGCACAATGAACGGCACAAAGCACAGGATCATCAGCGTCAGCTCATAGTTCAGGAACAGCATCGCGAGCACGATGCCGATGATGACAAACGCGTTCTTGATGAGATTCACCAGCAGGTTCGTGAACATCAGGGAGATTGCATTCGTATCGTTCGTGACACGTGTCACGAGCTTGCCGACGGGGATCTCCGTGAGCTGCTCATGCGAGAGCGCTTCGATATGCGAGAACAGATCCTCGCGCATTTTTGAAATAATGCTCTGCCCCGTCTTCTGCAGCAGGATCGCCTGGAAATATGTGCAGACCATGGAAAACACCAGCAGCAGCCCGTATACTGTCACCAGCAGGAACAGGCGGCGCAGCGGGAAATCGCCCGCGACGAGCTCCTCAATATAGCCGACAATCAGCGGTGAGAGGATATCATACGCGATGGAAAACGCCATCAGGAACAGCACAGCCGCGAACTGCCTGCGGTACGGCACCGCATAGGCTGCAAGACGCCGCACAATCTCCCCATCCTTCATGGTCCGCTCAAACCCCATTGATTCCTTCTTGTCCTTCACAACGGCATAGGCGAAAATCAGTACCGCAGAGATCGTTCCGATGATTGCCCCCACAAACAACAGCGGATCATATTCATGCATTTCCATTCCTCCCCGCCTCCTCCTCGAGGCGCTGCAGATCCACCATTTTGCGGTACCCGGCGCACGTCTCATACAGCTCATGATGCGTCCCGACCGCGCGGATCTCCCCGTCGTCCATAAAGATAATCTTGTCCATCTGCTCCACCGTCGAGATGCGGTGCGCAATCAGGATCGTCGTGCGGCCCGCACGGCTTCTCAGGTTCCCGAGAATCGTCCGCTCCGTCCCCGTGTCAACAGCCGACACAGAGTCATCCATAATCAGGACCGGCGCATCCTTGATCAGCGCACGCGCAATCGAGATCCTCTGCTTCTGTCCGCCCGAGACGGTCACACCGCGCTCCCCGAGCACTGTCTCATAGCCGTCATGGAACTCCACGATATTGTCATGCACATCCGACAGCCTCGCTGCCTGCATGACTGACTCGCTGTTTATATCGTCGTATGCGAACGCGATATTGCGCGAAACCGTGTCAGAGAACAGGAAATTGTCCTGCGGCACGTACGCGCAGCCCTCGCGCACGGAGTGGATCGTCACCGTATTCACATCATGCCCGTCGATAAAAACCGTCCCGTCCGGCACGTTGTATAAGCGCAGGATCAGATCGACAATCGTCGTCTTGCCGCAGCCTGTCTTGCCGACGAGCCCGACGCTCTCGCCCGCCTCGATCACGAACGAAACGTCCCGCAGCACATCAGCCTCACCGTCCGGATAGCGGAACGACAGATGGCGGAACTCAATCCGGCCCTGCATCCGCCCGAGCTCCTGCGCGCCCTCACGGTCCGTGACATTGACCGGCGCGTCAAGCAGCTCGCTGATGCGGTTCAGCGATGCCTTGCCGCGGGATGTCTTCTCGATCAGCATCGAGATCGCCATGACCGGCCAGACAATCGCGGTAAAATAACCGATGTACTCGACAAGCATCCCTGCGTCGAAGCTGCCCTGCCAGACGAGATAGCCACCGTAACCAAGGATCACGCAGATCACCGATTCCACAAAAAGCGTCACCGTGATATTGAGCAGCACCGAAATCTTTGTATATTCCACGTTGATGTCTTCATTCCTGCGGTTGAGCGTCCGGAAGAACATCAGCTCCTTCAATTCCTTTACGAACGCCTTGACAACCGCAATGCCAGAAAAATTCTCCTGTGCAAAGTCGGACAGATCCGAGAATGCCTGCTGGCGCTCCTCCCATTTTTTCATCATATATTTGCCCAGTATTGTGCCAACCGTGAGCAGCAGCGCCATCGGGATCATTGCCAGGCTTGTCAGCACATGATCCATCCGCCACATTTTGATGACTGCGAGCAGCCCCAGGAACAGCGCGTCAAAAAACATCAGCACACCGTCGCCGAAGCACTCCTCAATCGTGTCGAGGTCGTTCGTATAAAGGCTCATCAGATTGCCTACCTTGTTGGCCTGATAGTACTCCTGCGACAGGTTTTTGCTGTGGTCAAACATACGGCTGCGCAGATCCGTCACGACGCGGATCGCCGCCCCGAAGAAGCAGACTCTCCACAGGAAACGGCCAATCACCATCGCAATAATAATGGCAATCATCGGCCTGCAGATTTCATCGAGCAGCACGTCCATTGTGAGCGCCGTAGCCTGCCCGTCTATCACAATCCCACTCCCGTTCGTCCCGTTGATCACCATGCGGTACAGCTCAGGCACAAGCAGCTGAAAATAATCGACGAGAATAAGCGCGGCCAGCCCGAGCAGCAGGATCGGAGCATTCTTCAGGTAATAGCGGTTGATGTGTTTTCCGAATATCATTCTGATCACTTCTTCCTATATAAAATCGGTTCCGCCAGACGGACATTGAAAAATGAAATCAGCGGCCCCATGAAAAACGCCGTAATAATCGTCCCGATGCCGACCGCAGCCGTCAGAGCCGAAACACCCCCGGATGACAGAACGCAGAGAAGTGACCCAAGCACAACGCACGTCAGGTCACAGAGGATCCTGCATTTGCCAAATTCCATCTTCTTCCATGTCTTTGAAATAATAAGTGCCACGGAATCATACGTCGAAACGCCCAGATCCGCGGTAAAATACAGCGCCGAAGCCATACACATCACGACGATGCCGATCACAAGCATCGCGGCGCGCATCACCATGCCCATATCCGGGAAAAGTGACTCCAGGAACGCCTGGCTGTACTCAGCCACATAACCGAGCAGCAACAGGTTAATCAAAGTAGCCAGCCCGATAAAATGCCGGTCGGCAACCAGACTGAACGCCAGCAGCACAAGATTCGCCAGCACATACAGCGTGCCGAAGCTGACCGGAACCACAGCATCCAGGCCGCTCATCAGCGACTGGAACGGATCCACGCCGAGCGCCGCTGCCTTAAAAAAGCCCACGCTGACCCCGCAGATCAGCACTCCGGCTACACACATGATCACGCGTCTCGCGGTAATTTTCTGTTTCATCTCCATAGGAATCCCTTCTCCTCTACTGTAACAACGCTCAATGGCAGACCTTACACGGCTCCAATCCCCTGCTCTGCGCCTCAGATACACTCGCAGAATAGATAGTCCTGCTGCGGGAAAGCGTCGGACAGCCTGTCGTCGAATGGTACTTGCCGCCGCTCGGTGTATAATACACCGTCCCAGAGCCGGAGCCGCCTGATGATTTCTTCTGCGTGGTCTTCTTTCCCAGCTTCACCGTCACCCGACAGGAAGCCGTCACTCCCGACTTCATCTTTACCTGAATTGTCGTCTTGCCGTTCTTCCTGGCTCTCAGCTTGCCGCTGCTGCTGATTGTCGCCACCTTTTTGTTGGTCGAAGTCCATTTCGCCACCTTATCCCCCTTTGTCTTTGTGAGATAACGGCTCATGGAATGGGCTTTCTTGTCTGTAATCGTAATATTCTTTTTCAGCTTCGCCTTTGCTTTCAGCTTCGGGATCGACTGAGACTCTTCTTCCCCGCAGTTCATGCATTCCCTCGTCAAAATGCCTTCCCGCAGCGCTGTGGCACTCTTTTCCGTATACCATTCGCCCCAACTATGCCCTTCTGCTGGGATCTCTTCAAATTCCTGCTCATTACACTTCGGACAATACCGTATGCTCTTTCCCGGCTTCGTGCAGTCCGGCATCTCCCAGATTTCCCAGTCCGACCATTCATGGCTGCAAGCTGTCTCAGACGCCCCTGCTATCATTGGCAGCAACAGGCTCACCACCATCGCTGCCAGACAAAACAGCACATATTTCTTTCTTCCCGTCTTCATATGTATCTCTCCCTCCTTTGTTGATACATGAAATAAAAGTGATCTCATTGTACCACCATATCAGGCGGGCAACAATAATAAAAATTTCATAGAAGAAACATTCATGTTGTGGAGTACTGCCAGACAATATAGTCCATCAAAAACCGGGAAGGAAAATCGGAACTGCGTACCGTTGACCGAAAATGTAAATATTACTACCTTTATTATCTGGATAAGAATTTTGCCGAATCCGGGGAATGCATCGGCGCAGTGGCAAATCCGAAAGCAAATCTGTGGCTGAAACGGGCGCAGCATCTTTTTCCTGCTGCGCCCGCGCTTTCCTAATTTTGAAACCCACGCTTATTTGCCCGACGAAATCTGCCCCCGTATCTCCTGATGCACTTCCCATTGTCTCTCCAACTACCCACGCAGGTTGCTGTTTTCTCCCTGCAGGTCTGTGATCTGGCTCTGTTGCTCCTCAATCCGGCTCTGCTGCTCGGCAGTCTCGCTCCGCAAACCGTTGATCTCCTCCCGTACTGCTTCCCGCGTCCGTATCATCGGGAAATACTGATTCAGTTTACTTGCCAATCCGATGCCCCCTTATCATGTCCTCTGGAATTTCCAGTCATGGGGACACTTTAGCACATCCCGCCCTCATATGTGATTAAAAGATCCCAGGACGCCCGCCACCGATACTCTTTCTGTGGCTATGGTTCAACCGCAGCCGGACTGCAGCCCTCCCCGTCACTCCAGCAGTTCCCGCACCCTCTCCGCATCAAACACTGCCTGCTGCACATGATTCACCTCAATCTGATACAGGGCATTTGCCGCGATATGCTCCGCCGCCTGCTCCAGATCGCGGATTCCCGTCGTCGCGCTGTACATCTCAACGACGGCATTCAGCGCATCCTCCGTCACAACGCACTCATCCTCGCGCATACTCATGCGTGCGAGCACCTTCGGCAACGCATAGTCTGAGAAAATAATCTTTTTCTCCTCCGCCGTATAATCCGGCAGCTCGATCACCGCGAAGCGCGACATCAGCGGTGCGCTGATCTGTTCCTTGTTGTTCGCTGTCGCGATCGGATAGACGCCGACCGTCGGAACCATGCACTCCATATAATTGTCAGTAAAGCCGAGATTGTCGAGCAGCGTCAGCAGGACGTCCGCCGGATTGCCGTTCCCCTTCCCGTTTGATGCCTTGTCAAGCTCATTGATGACAAAGACGAGGTTCGATGTGCCCGCCGCCGAAAAAGCCTCCATGATAATGCCAGGCTTCGCGTTTGCGTAGACGCGCGAGCTGCCGGTAAGCTGCTCCGGGTCATTGATCGAGCTCATGTCAAGCGTAGTCCATGGCAGCTTCAGGATGCGCGCGACCGCGTACGCAATCTGCGACTTCCCGGTGCCGGCCGGGCCGACGAGCAGCAGGCCGTACGCGGGAAGCGTGTGCGTGCGGTTGATCTGGATGACCGTCTCGATAATCCTCTGCTTCACACGCTCCATGCCGTAAAGCTCCTCGTCGAGGATCCGCCGTGCCTCCGCCGGGTCGATCGATTCAAAGTAATGACTCTTCCATTGGATATTCATCATGATCGAGAGCGCGCGCTGCGCGTGGCGGCGCTCCTCCGGCGACACCTCATGGGAGCGTGCAACCGCGAGGTTGCGCCGTGCCCAGAGGCGGATATTGTCCGGCAGTGTGCGGCCCGCACACGTCATGAAATCGGAGATGCTCTGCAGGCTCGTGAGCTTCATATCGTCGCCCACCTCCCCCCGGTCATCATCCCCCGGCTCCTCCGGCGGCGCACTCCCCGCCAACAGCCGCTCGATCATGAACTGCAGGAAGCCATCCTCTGCCGACAGCTTCGTGCCGCCGCCAAAGCCAATCTCGCGTATCCGGTAGACCGCATAGCCGCCGTCCCGGTTCATCCCCGACAGGCGTACCTTGATATGGTTCTCCCCCAGCCAGCGCAACAGGCTCACAAAGCGGGAGTCGATCCGCAGGATATCTGCACTGGCCATCCCTCCCTCCTCCTCAAACTCGAACGAGGTACGGATATTCGGGTTCGCGAATACGCCGCAGGAATGGTGCGCCCACTCTTTCATCGTATTGTCGAGGACAAGCAGTGGCCGCTCCGGCGAAGCGGCAGTCTCCTTTGAGCGGAAAGCTGTATAGGTGCAGACCGGCTCTTTTTTCCCGTCCGGGCTGCTCTTAAAATCAAATACCGGCATAGTGTCGTTTCTCCTTTATCTCACAATCTGGAACCGTAAGAGTCCATCAGGACATTATTATAACCTTTTTCCTCCAAAATGTACACGATTCGTTTTTCAAAATGACCTCACGAGAACCCGCACCCCCATAAAGCGAAAAAGAGCCCCGCATCATTTTCTGATGCGGCAGCCCTTTTACCAATCTGTACGGCAATTCGTATTTGCTTTCCGCAGGCACTCCGGCATTCACCAGGCCTTACTCGGCGGCTTCAGCCGTCTCCTCAGCCTCCGGCGCCGCATTGCGGACAGCCGCAACCAGAACGACAATGGCCTCCGGATCTGTCACCAGCTCAATATCCGGGTTCTTTGCGAGCTCGAGATCCTTCACGCGGACAACATCGCCCACCCTCAGGTTCGCGGCATCGATCTTCACACGGTCAACCAGCGCTGCCGGCAGGGCACGGTAGGAAATCTCGCTCAGGTTCTCCTGAAGCACGCCGCCGACTACCATATCATGGTTCACAATTACGACCTCAGCTACCGAATGAACCTTCTCGTTACTCACAAGTGCCTGGAAATCAATCTCATCCATCCTGCCCGCAAGCGGATTGTAAATCAATTCCTTAATCAGGACGTCGTAGGACTCCCCGTCAATATCGAGCATGATCTGGCTGCCCTTGTTGCACGTCTTCAGCAGGCGCTCTACAGCGGACTTCTCCATCTTCACCGGGATCGAGCCCTCGATCTTCCTGCCAAATACATTGCCTGTTACGTAGCCTTCTCTTCTCAGCTTCTTTGCCTTAACATCCATGCTTCTCTTTTCAGCTTTTAAAGTATTCATTTATCTTTTCCTCCAAAAATCTGATCGCTTAGCAGCCTCCAACCTTATGCGGCACACATAAAGAGGCTTTGTTAAGTAAATCTACTTGTTGCAAGTAAATTATAACGCTCATCGGAGAAACAGATTAACCAAAAATAATTTTTTCGGCGCGCCAGGATTCGGAATGTTTGCGAAAGAATGCAAGTCCCGTTTCGTGAATTTTACAGGTTCAGAAATGCAAAGATCCTCTCCCAGTACATCCGGATCGTCGCATCGTCGGAATTGTAGATTTCGTGCTTTGCCCCCGGCGTCCGGATCATGACGGCCTCCTCCCCGATACGGCTGCCCAGCTTCTGCATGAACCGATCCTGCGCTTCGTTTGAGACAAATTCGTCACGCCCGGCCTGGCAGAGCAGTACCGGCACAGAGATCCGCTTCCATGCCTGTTTGAGCAAAAAATCCGAAAGCCCTGCGGCGGCACGTAGCCAGCCAAACGATGCCGCACTCTGCTGGAACATCGGCTGTGCAACACGCTTGTCCTGGTAGTATGTAAAACGCGGCTCTGAGGTCGCCGCACTGTCAGCGAACTCCTCCCGGCCACCGTACGCGTGCTGTCCGGTCACGTAGTTCTCCGCTTTCCCCGCCGCGCACGCGGCAGCCGCGATTGCTCTCGCCAGAGGATACGGTACGCCGCCGGTCAGAGGGCGGATCATCGGCGACGAGAGGACAGCTTTCGCAAAGAGATCCGGCTCCTTCGCGGCAGCCGCAGCCGCGATCCCTCCGCCCATCGAATGCCCGAACACATACAGCGGCAGCCCGGGCCACTCCTTTTTCGCACGGTGAGCCGCAAAAAGCAGATCCTCCACATACACCTCCCAACCACTGATATGCACAAGGGACGGATCCTCCGTGAGACGGTAGCTGTGCCCGTGGCCGCAGTGCTCGGGAATCATGACGTGGAAGCCCTCCTGATGGAAATACCAGATCACTTCCTTGTATTTCTCCGCGCTCTCGGTAAAGCCATGGCTGATCAATACCGCCCCAGATTCTTCAGGACTGCCCGCCTGGTACAGCTCACAGTAAATCCTGCGCCCCGGCTCACGCTCCAGCCAGGCTACAGACCTGCATTTCCCGAGATACGGCTCTGCCATGTCCCACATTTCCTGCGCATACAGAGACTCCTCCACGATACGTCCGTTCATGAGCTTCTCCTCCCATAAAAATACAGTTCCTCGGCAATCACCGAAGCGCAGGCCCGGCTCCTACGGCTGCAATGTCTCATTGATTTTCTTCTCATTATACATCGCGAACACCGCCGCTCCCACAAAGCAGAAGCCCGCCGCCGCAAATGCCGCCACACGGTATCCCGCGCCGCTGCCATTCCCGATCGTGGATACCGCCGTAAACAGCAGCATAGACAGGCTCTGCCCGAGCTTGAACGCGAACGTCCGCGCCGCGTAGAACATACCTTCCCGGTTGCTGCCGGATGTCTTCGCTTCGCTCTGTGCGATATCCGCGACGACCGCCTGCGGGAGAATACCGAAGATCGCCATCGGCAATGCCGCGGCAGCCGTCAGGATCCACCCCTGCACAGTCGGCGAAATAAAGGAAATCTGTCCTATGAATCCCGTATAAAAATACGCGCAGCAGAACAGGACGAACGCCGTCAGGATCAGCTTCTTCTTGCCGAACCGCGAGGCCAGGCGGTTTACCGGGATATAGAATACAACAGACAGCCCCGTCATCGCCACGAAATAGAGCGTCGTCATCGACTCCGGCAGCTTCAGCAGACTCGTCACAAAGAACGGCAGCCCTGTCTGGAACATCGTCAGCGCAATCCAATAGAAAATATCCGAACCTACAAACTTGCGGAATTCCGCGTTTCGGAACGTCGCAGCGAGCGAGCGGAACGCCGTGTCCTCCGTCGGGACAGTGTTTACGTAATCCTTTTCCTTAATCGTGAAAACCGGCACCAGCATACAGACAAACGCGGCAGCGGCCATCACTGCGAACGTAATGCGGATCGCGTTGACACGCCCGAACGACGGAATCAGCGCACCCCAGATCGTCGGCGCCAGATACGCGACCGCAGTACCAGCAATAAACGTGAATGAAATCACGGTCGAAATATTCAGGCGCTCCTCCTGTGTATGGCCAAGCTCCGGGATCAGCGCATTGTACGGTGTGCAGTAAGCCGTGATCGACAGGTAGTACGCCATCACCATCACGAACAGAAATGCCGCATTCAGCGCGCTTGTCTGGTTCTGCGGCGACCAGAATACCAGCACAGTCGACACCGCCAACGGCAGGGACGCCCATTTCAGGAACGGGATACGGCGGCCATCCTTCGACTTGCAGCGGTCAGACCACGACGCGATCAGCGGATCCGTCACTGCGTCAAAGATACGTCCGAAGGCCGTGATCCCCCCGATCACCGTGAAAATGCCGAGTACCACCAGCCCCTGCGGGATGAAGACGGTCTGCCCCTGCCTGATTGCCGCCTGGTCCGGCTGATAAAAGTACACCAGCCAGTTCGAAATGATGCCTGACAGCAGCGCCCATCCGAACTGCCCTGCCGCAAACTGCCAGATTTTTGCCGTTGATAGCTTCTTCATAACTCAATTCCTCCCTCTGTACAATTATAATGTTTCTACAGGAACTTCCTGAAGAACGTCCATTCCTCCTCATTGCAGGCAGCTGCCTCCTCAAGCCGCATATTGCAGTGGAAGACATGACCGGGCGAATGATCCTTATCTCCGTAAAATATGTATCGGCGCGCGCAGCTTCGCTGCTCCTGCCAGGTCGTCGGGACGCAAACTATTATTATGATAACACTTCTCAAAAGTCAGCGCAACTTTTGTTGCACTCCTTTTTTAAATGTGGTAGCATGAGGGAGACAGCCGCCTTTGGCGGCATACGGCCGGATCGGATAGGGGAGAGTTATCGACCCTATCCGCCCGCGCGACCCGCGTGCTGCGTCAGCAGCAATATACCTCTCGCGGGCCTGCGCGCAAAAGGAAACGACTAAGCCGTTTCCTATAACAAAGGAGGATCACCTTTTATGAAATACGACTTTACATCCCTGATTGACCGTCACGGGCGCGATGCGATCGCCGTGGATGCGCTCGGAACCGGCCATGCTCCGGGCGCTCCCAAAGACGGATTCGACGCGATCCCGATGTGGGTAGCCGATATGAATTTCGCGACCGCGCCGACAATCGTCGATTCGCTCATCGACCGCGCGAAGCACCCGCTGTTCGGTTATTTTGATCCATCGGAGGAATACTACGATTCGATCATCCGCTGGCAGAGGACACGCAATGGTGTAACAGGCCTCACAAAAGAATGCATCGGTTACGAAAACGGCGTGCTCGGCTGCGTGGCCTCGACGCTGAGCGCATTCGCCGCACCGGGCGACGCGGTGCTGCTGCACAGCCCGACCTACATAGGCTTCACGAACTGCATCACGGCAAGCGGCTTCCGGATTGTGCACAGCCCGCTTGTGAAGGACGCGGACGGCATCTGGCGCATGGACTTCGAGGATATGGACCGCAAAATCAAGGAAAACCAGATCCACGCCGCCGTCTTCTGCAGCCCGCACAACCCGTGCGGCAGAGTCTGGGAACGATGGGAAATTGAAAAGGCAATGGAGGTCTACAGGGCAAACGACTGCGTCGTCATCGCGGACGAGATCTGGTCGGACATCATTCTGAACGGCAACAAACACATCCCGGCACAGTCTGTCAATGAAGATGCGAGGAACCGCACGATCGCCGTCTACGCGCCGAGCAAAACGTTCAACCTCGCCGGGCTGGTCGGCAGCTACCACATTATTTATAACAGCTACCTGCGCGACCGTGTCCGTGCCCAGAGCAGCAAATGCCACTACAATTCCATGAATGTACTGTCCATGCACGCGCTGATCGGCGCTTACAGACCCGAGGGACAGGAGTGGGTTGATGAACTGTGTACCGTCCTAAGCGCCAATATCAACTATGCCTGCGACTTTATCGCACAGCATTTTGACGGCGTGTCCGTCAGCAAACCGCAGGGCACCTATATGCTGTTCGTCGACTGCACAGACTGGTGCAGGGCGCACGGCCAGCCACTTGACGGGCTGCTGCGTGCCGGATGGGACGTCGGCGTCGCATGGCAGGATGGCAGGCCGTTCCACGGGGAATACTCGATCCGCATGAACCTCGCGTCCCCGGCCAGCCGGATCGAAGAAGCATTCGCAAGACTGCAGAAATACGTTTTTGTATAGACTGGTTACTTTTCACAGTCGATTCGGAATAGATATACAGACTCGTCGTGCCCGCACGTAAGAGGCTGTATATCTGTTTCGAATCTGACTGCGAATAGTAACATAAACTGATATTGTCCAATTCCTGCCGGACAGTTGTTAGGAGGAATTATTATTATGGAAGAAATACTGATTTGCCTGTCTGTGGCACTGATCGTCGGGCTGCTCATGTCACGTCTGGCAAAGCTGGTCAATCTGCCCGCAGTCACATCCTATCTGGTGGGAGGGCTGATCCTCGGGCCGTATTGTATCGGTCTTTTGAAGATCCCAAACGTAGGCTTCCACACGATGGCCGACGTAGACAATTACAAAATCATGTCCCAGATGGCGCTTGGCTTCATCGCGTTCACGATCGGGAATGAATTCCGCTTAAGCCAGCTCAAAAGCATGGGCCGCCAGGCCATCACGGTCGGTGTCCTGCAGGCCATTTTTACGACTGCCCTCGTTGACTGTGTGCTCGTCGCCCTGCACTTCATCCGCCCGGATGTGATCTCGATCCCGTCGGCCATCACACTCGGAGCCATAGCGGCGGCGACCGCTCCGGCCGCCACCCTCATGGTCGTCAAGCAATACAAGGCGGACGGTCCCCTGACACACCTGCTGCTGATGGTTGTCGCGATCGACGACGCTGTCGGCCTGATGGTGTTCTCGGCGTCCTACGGCATCGCATCCGCACTGGAGCAGGGCAGCATCAGCCTGACGACCATACTTGTCGAGCCGGTCCTCGAGATTATCCTCTCGCTGCTGCTCGGCGCGCTCGCCGGAATCGCCCTGAACTGGTGCGAGACATACTTCCACTCGCGAAGCAAGCGTATGTCGCTGTCCGTCGCCTTTGTCATGCTGACAGTCGGCCTGTCGATGCTTGAGTTTGAAGTCGGCGGCATCCATATCGGCTTCTCGCTGCTGCTTGTCTGCATGATGACCGGCACGCTGTTCTGCAACATCTGCAGCGCCTCCGAAGAGCTGATGGACCGCGTCGACCGCTGGACGGCTCCGCTCAACATCCTGTTCTTCGTGCTCTCCGGCGCGGAGCTGGATCTCAAGATTATCGTCAACCCGCTCGTCCTGCTGATCGGCATCCTGTACATCGTCGCCCGTTCCGCCGGAAAAATCCTCGGCGCGTACTCGAGCTGCCGTATGACACACTGCAACGACCTCGTCACAAAGCATCTCGGCATCACACTGCTCCCGCAGGCCGGAGTCGCGCTCGGCATGGCGATCACGGCAGCCTCCTTGTCAGACGGAGCCATTGTCCGCAATGTCGTATTGTTCTCTGTGCTTATATACGAGCTTGTCGGCCCGACGCTCACCAGGAAATCGCTGTACGCGGCAGGCGAGATCAGGCCGGAAGGGCGCAGCAGCGCGAGAAGCGAGAACCAGCCGAGGGCGGCGGTGCATTTGAAATAAATGGTTACTATTCACAGTCGATTCGGAATAGATATACAGACTCGTCGTGCTCGCACGT